>NZ_JBHTSL010000035.1:0-55093 GCF_042795115.1 Arthrobacter sp. NPDC056493
AGCATGATGTCGGCGATGGACAAGCCCTGCGCGCGGCAGTGCTCCAGCAGTTCCGCCGCGGTCCGGAACGGCAGCGGCAGCTCCTTCTTCGACTCCTCAAGCTCCAGCTGCGCCGCGTCCTCCTCGCCCTCGCGGACAATGAACCCGCCACCTACGGAGAAAAAGGTCGCGCTGTGCAGGACGCCGCCGTCGGCGTCCGAGACCGTGAAGGTCATGCCGTTCGTGTGCCGCGGCAGCACGGTCAGCGGCCGCAGCACCATGTCCTCCACGCCGTAGGGCAACGCGACCGATCCGGCCAGCTGCAAGGTGCCAGTCTCCGCGATGGAGGCCAGCCGCTGCTCCACTTCATCGGGCAGGATCAGCTCCGGGTGATACCCCTCCAGGCCCAGCAGGACCGCCGTCATGGTGCCATGCCCGTGCCCGGTAGCCGCGAGCGAGCCGTACAGGTCCACCCGCAGCGACGCCACGTCCGCCAGCGTCCCGGAGGCCTTCAGCTCCTCCGCGAAAACGGCAGCGGCACGCATCGGCCCCACTGTGTGGGAACTCGAGGGGCCGATCCCAATGGAAAAGAGATCAAAGACTCCAACGGCCATAATCAATCCTAACTAGACATGTGGTCCGGCGAGGGTGGAGTTTTTGTCCAGATAATGGCTCCTAACGGGCCTCGAAGTCCCGGTATCTGGACAAAAACTCCACCCCTGAGGGGTGCCGGTCGCCCGGAGGGATTAACCCAGCGGGGCGACTGACGGGTAGAGCGGGTGCGCGGCGGCCAGTGCCTCCACGCGGTTTCGCAGTCCGGACAGGTCCGCGCCGGCGTCAGCGGTCAGTGCCTCGGCGATGATGTCCGCAACCTCGGCGAAGGCTGCTTCGCCGAAGCCGCGGGTGGCCAGGGCCGGGGTGCCGATGCGCAGCCCGGAGGTGACCATCGGCGGGCGCGGGTCGAACGGCACCGCGTTGCGGTTCACAGTGATGTCGATCGCGGCGAGGCGGTCCTCGGCCTGCTGCCCGTCGAGCTCGCAGTTGCGAAGGTCCACCAGCACGAGGTGCACGTCGGTGCCGCCGGACACCACGGAGATGCCCTTGGCCGTGACGTCCGGCTGGACCAGGCGGTCGGCCAGGATCCGGGCGCCGGCCAGAACGCGCTCCTGGCGCTCCTTGAACTCGGCGGAAGCGGCGATCTTGAACGCCACGGCCTTGCCCGCGATGACGTGCTCCAGCGGCCCGCCCTGCTGGCCGGGGAACACCGCCGAGTTGATCTTCTTGGCGATGTCGGCGTCGTTGGAGAGGATGATGCCGCCGCGCGGACCGGCGAGGGTCTTGTGCGTGGTGGACGTGGTGACGTGCGCGTGCGGCACCGGGGAGGGGTGCAGCCCGGCGGCGACGAGCCCGGCGAAGTGCGCCATGTCCACCATGAGGTAAGCCCCCACGGAGTCGGCGATCCGGCGGAACTCGGCGAAGTCCAGCTGGCGGGCGTAGGCGGACCAGCCGGCGACGATCAGCTGCGGCTTGTGCTCCTGGGCCAGGCGCTCCACCTCCGCCATGTCGATCCGGTGGTCCTCTTCACGGACCTGGTACGGGATCACGTTGTAAAGGCGGCCGGAGAAGTTGATTCGCATGCCGTGGGTCAGGTGCCCGCCGTGCGCCAGGTTCAGGCCCATGATGGTGTCGCCCGGCTTGATCAGTGCGTGCATCACGGACGCGTTGGCCTGCGCGCCGGAGTGCGGCTGCACGTTGGCGTACTCGGCGCCGAACAGGGCCTTGACCCGGTCGATGGCCAGCTGTTCGATCACGTCAACGTGCTCGCAGCCGCCGTAGTAGCGCTTGCCCGGGTAGCCTTCGGCGTACTTGTTGGTCAGGACCGAGCCCTGGGCCTGCATCACTGCCGCGGCGGTGTGGTTCTCCGACGCGATCATTTCCAGACCCTCGCGCTGCCGGCCGAGCTCGTCGTCGATCTTCGCCGCGATCTCCGGGTCCAGCTCCGCGAGGTCCGCGTTCAGGCTCGGCGACACAACCTGCTCGAAAGCTACTGTCTCTGCGCCTGCGGCACGGGCGGCGCTCACAGCTCGCCGCCGTTCTTGGCTGCGTACTCTTCGGCCGACAGCAGCGGGCCCTCGGACTCGGCGGCCACCTTGAACAGCCAGCCTGCACCGTACGGGTCGCTGTTGATCAGCGCGGGATCCTCGACGACGACCGGGTTGATCTCCGTAACCTCACCCGTGACCGGGGCATACAGGTCCGAGACCGACTTGGTGGACTCCACCTCGCCGCAGGTCTCCCCCGCGGTCACGGCCGAGCCGACCTCGGGCAGGTCCACGTAGACAATGTCGCCGAGGGCATCAGTGGCCACGGCGGAAATGCCAATGGACACCACATTCCCATCCTCGCGGGAGACCCACTCGTGCTCGTCGGAATACTGCAGTTCAGCGGCAACTTTTGCCATTGTGTTCCTTAATCTCGTTACTTCTGTGGTCGGGTTGGGAGGCAGGTGACTGAATTCCTCCGCGTGCTGCTCGTTCCTCGCTTTGACGCACGCTTCCGGAATCCACTCACCTGCCGTTCCCGGCCGTCAGTTCCGGGAAGGAACCAACGGCAGTGAAAGATAAAGCGGGGGTCCTGGCTACTTCTGGGCTTCGAGGGTTCGGCAAGCTCGACCCCCAATGATCGAGCTTGCGAGGTCAAAGACCCCGGCCTGGGTTTCGACAGGCTCAACCAGCAGTCGGCGGCACTCCCCCAGCACCTTTGGCTTTCGAAGGCGCGAGCCCGGTCCGGCTCTCACTTGCTGTCTTCCAAAGGTGAGCAGACAGCGGCCCCTTCGGGGCTGGCATCCGGAAGCGTGCGTCTAAGGGAGCGTCACGTCCGCTCAGCGGGCGTCTACGCGACCGAGCACGCGGAGGATGTCAGCCCCGACGGGCCGACGGCGACGGCAAGGTTGGGCAGGACAGGACCGCCGGGCTACTTGGAGCGCTTGTAGAAAGGCAGTGCGACGACTTCGAAGGGCTCCGCCTTGCCCCGCAGGTCGATGTCCAGTGCCGTGCCGGGTTCGGCGTAGGCGACGTCGACGTAGGCCATGGCAACCGGGTAGCCGAGGGTGGGGCTGGGCTGGCCGGAGGTGACTTCGCCGACGACGTTGCCGTCCTTGAGTACCGGGTAGTGACCTCGGCCGGCACGGCGGCCCAGTCCTTTGAGGCCAACCAGCTTGCGGCCCGTGGTGGAGCCGGCGCCGGCTTCCTTCTTGGCAGCCAGCGCCGCCTTGCCCACGAAGTCGCCTTCCTTGGACAGCGCGACGACGGGGCCCAGGCCGGCGGCGAACGGGTCGCCCTCGAGGGAGAGCTCGTTGCCGTACAGCGGCATGCCGGCCTCAAGGCGGAGCGAATCGCGGGAGGCGAGGCCGGACGGCGTCAGCTCCCCCTCGTCCGCGATGGCGACGATGGACTGCCAAAGGGCGGCGGCGCCGTCGTTCTCCACGAATATTTCGAAACCGTCCTCGCCGGTGTACCCGGTGCGGGCCAGCAGCAGGTCCCGGCTGGCGCCGCTGACCAGGAAGGAAACCTCGACTGCGGCGTAGTACTTCAGTCCAGTCACCAGCCCGTGCTGGGCTGCCGGGACCAGGCGCAGAAGGATCTCCTCGGCCTTGGGACCCTGCACGGCGATCAGCGACGTCTCCGCGGAGGCGTCCTCGACGGCGACGTCAAAGTTCGCTGCCCGCTGCACCAGCGCGTCGGCCACTACCTTGGCGTTGCCGGCGTTCGGGACCACCAGGAACTTCTCGTCGCCACGGCGGTAGACGATGAGGTCGTCGATGATGCCGCCGTCCTCGTTGCAGATCAGGGAGTACTTGGCCTTGCCGACGGCCATGGCGGAGATCTTTCCGGCCAGTGCGTAGTCCAGGAACGCGGCGGCGTCCGGGCCGGTGACCCAGACTTCGCCCATGTGGGAGAGATCGAAGATGCCGGCCGAGTTGCGGACGGCGTGGTGCTCGGCCAGTTCGGAGCCGTATTTCAGGGGCATCTGCCAGCCGCCGAAGTCGGTGAACGAGGCGCCCAGCTTTTTGTGCTCCTCGTAGAGGGCAGTGTAGTTCTCAGTCATTGAGGAATCCTTTGGGTGGGGCGGTGGCTGAGCCTGTGGAGACCCGGGTTTGCCCAGGCTCAACCGCCGGATGGATCTAGTTCTCGAACGCTTCGATCGGAGGGCAGGAGCAGACCAGGTTGCGGTCACCGGCTGCGCCGTCGATGCGGCCCACCGGCGGGAAGTACTTGTCCTGCTTGTGGGTGTGCCCGGGGAAGACGGCCTGCTCGCGCGGGTATGCGCGGTCCCAATCGGAGCTGATCGCGGCCGCCGCGGTGTGCGGGGCGTTGCGCAGCGGGCTGCCCTCCACCGTGAAGTGGCCGTTTGCCACCTGGTCGATCTCGCCGCGGATGCTGATCATGGCCTTGATAAAGCGGTCGATCTCACCTAGGTCCTCGGACTCGGTGGGCTCCACCATCAGGGTGCCGGCCACCGGGAACGCCAGCGTGGGGGCGTGGAAACCGTAGTCGATCAGGCGCTTGGCCACGTCCTCGGCGGTCACGCCGGTTTTGGCCGTGAGTTCGCGCAGGTCCAGGATGCACTCGTGCGCCACGAGGCCGCCTTCGCCTGTGTAGAGCACGGGGAAGAAGTCGTTGAGGCTGGCCGCCACGTAGTTCGCGGCGAGCAGCGCGGACTTGGTGGCCTCGGTCAGTCCGCTGCCGCCCATGAGCTTCACGTACGCCCAGGAGATGGGCAGCACGCCGGCGGATCCGAAGCGCGAGGCGGAGATCGGAACGTCCTTGCCTTCGGTCCAGGTTGCCGCGTCGCCCGGCATGAACGGAGCCAGGTGCGCCTTCGCCGCGACCGGGCCGACGCCGGGTCCGCCGCCGCCGTGCGGGATGCAGAACGTCTTGTGCAGGTTCAGGTGCGAGACGTCGCCGCCGAACTTGCCCGGCTGCGCCAGGCCGACCAGGGCGTTGAGGTTGGCACCATCGATGTAGACCTGGCCGCCGGCCGCGTGCACGGCGTCGCAGACCTCGCGGACGTCGGCGTCGTAGACACCGTGAGTCGACGGATAGGTGATCATGATGCAGGACAGGGCGTCCTTGTTTGCCTCGATCTTCGCGTACAGGTCGGTATGGTCGATCGTGCCGTCGGCGGCGGTGGCCACCACGACCACCTTCATGCCGGCCAGCACGGCCGAAGCCGCGTTGGTGCCGTGCGCCGAGGCCGGGATCAGGCAGATGTTGCGCTGCTCATCGCCGCGGGACCGGTGGTAGCCGCGGATGGCCAGCAGCCCCGCGAGCTCACCCTGCGAGCCGGCGTTGGGCTGGATGGACACCTGGTCGTAGCCGGTGATCTCGGTCAGCTGCGCCTCAAGGTCGGCGATCAGTTCGCGCCAGCCAGCAGTCTGGGAATCCGGGGCGAACGGGTGGATCGAGGCGAACTCCGGCCAGGAAATGGCTTCCATCTCGGCCGTAGCATTCAGCTTCATGGTGCACGAGCCCAGCGGGATCATGGTCCTGTCCAGCGCCAGGTCGCGGTCGGAGAGCCTGCGGATGTAGCGCAGCAACTGGGTTTCCGAGCGGTGCGTGTTGAACACCGGGTGCTGCA
This sequence comes from Arthrobacter sp. NPDC056493, assembly GCF_042795115.1. Taxonomy (NCBI): domain Bacteria; kingdom Bacillati; phylum Actinomycetota; class Actinomycetes; order Micrococcales; family Micrococcaceae; genus Arthrobacter; species Arthrobacter sp. NPDC056493. The sequence goes on from NZ_JBHTSL010000035.1 coordinate 5,620, forward strand.
GGTATGCGGAGGAACGCTCGACGGCGGCGTCCAGGGCGAACCCGTCGGTCGCCTCCACTGCCTCGGCACCGAAGGCTGCGAGAAGGTCGGCCACGATGGCCGGCGTCGTGGTTTCATCGGCGGAGATGCCGACGGTGTCCGCGTCGATGCTGCGGAGGTTGATGCCCTTCTGCTCGGCGGCGGCGATGATGCCGGCGGCCTTGCCCGGGACGGAAACCGTCACGGTGTCGAAGAAGCTGGTGTGCAGGACGTCCAGGCCGGCGGCCTTGAGGGAGGCGGCCAGGGTCCTGGCGTGGCCGTGGGCGGTCTCGGCGATCGCTTTCAGGCCCTCCGGTCCGTGGTAGACGGCGTAGAAGGACGACACGATGGCGAGCAGCGCCTGCGCGGTGCAGATGTTGGACGTCGCCTTCTCGCGGCGGATGTGCTGCTCGCGGGTCTGCAGCGCCAGGCGGTAGGCGGGAACACCGGCGGAGTCCTTGGAGACGCCTACGAGACGGCCCGGCAGGGAGCGTTCAAGACCCTTCTGCACGGCCATGTAGGCAGCGTGCGGGCCGCCGAAGAACAGCGGCACGCCCAGGCGCTGGGCGGAGCCGACGGCGATATCCGCGCCCTGTTCGCCCGGCGGCGTGATGAGGGTGAGGGCCAGCAGGTCGGCGGCCACCGTCACCAGGGCGCCGCGTTCCTTGGCGGCGGCGATGACCTCACTGTGGTCGAAGACCCGGCCGGAGACACCGGGCTGCTGGAGGACGACGCCGTTGATGTCGCCGTCGGGCAGTCCCTGGGACAGGTCCGCCACCTCCACCTCGAAACCGAGGGCCTCGGCGCGGCCCTTGACGATGGCAATGGTCTGCGGCAGACAGTCCGCATCCAGGACCGTCTTGCCGTCATGCGCGGCCTTGTTCTTGTTGGCCCGGCGCATCAGCAGCACGGCCTCGGCCACGGCGGTTGCTTCATCCAGCAGCGAGGCATTGGCGATGGGCAGGCCCACGAGGTCCTGGACCATGGTCTGGAAGTTCAGCAGCGCCTCGAGACGGCCCTGGGAGATTTCCGGCTGGTAAGGGGTGTAGGCCGTGTACCAGGCGGGTGCTTCAAGAATGTTTCGGCGGATCACCGGGGGCGTCACGGTGTCGTAGTAGCCCTGGCCGATCATCTGGACGGCGGTCTTGTTCTCGGCAGCCAGTTTCCGGAGTTCTGCGAGTGCTTCAACCTCGCTCAGGGCCGGGGCGAGCTCCAGCGGTGAGTCCTGCCGGATGTCATTGGGCACTGCCGTATCAACCAGCGCGTCGACAGAGTCGTAGCCGACGGCCTTGAGCATGGCTTCGACGTCGGCCTGGCGGCGTGCGCCGATATGCCGGTCGACGAAGGACGAGGAGGCTGAATTAACGGTCAAAAGGAACTCCATAACTAAGGCGACGCAGGGTACGCCACATTGATTCGGGTTCCTCCCCGCTCTGTATTGGACCTGAGAGTTTCCGCGTTTGCTGCGCCTTCGCACAGCACCGCTTGCACCGTCGGTGAGCACAGCACGCCCTGAACCGTCCGCGCGGAGGCGGAAAATTTCAAGCGGGCAGCCTGCTGCTTTCCAGAGTTGCCTTGCCGCGGCGGTACATGGGCCTGAGAGATTCCTGGGGAGGTTTTGCTCCTACGGCGCCTGCTTGTACCTACTTGCAGGACTCTCCCGCCGCAGATCAAAGGCTTATTCAATTGTGCGGTGACAGCTGTCACAGAGGCTATTGTCCTACGCCGGGATCGCGTCTGCAAACTGTGGCGGCGTGGGCTGGCACACCCCCGGAGACGCGCGTGCGAAATCGCCGGAAAGCTGCCAGTTCGCCGGAGTTTCCGGCGACTACGCAGGTTTCCGGCGATTTCGACGGCGCCGGCCTACGCCCTCAGCCGGTCAAGCGCGGCGAGGAGGCTTTCGACGTCTGCCGCGGCCTCGGACGGCGTCGCCGCCGGGCCGACGGACAGCATGGCGTTGAAGTAGAGCCCGTCACCCATGTACAGCACCGCTTTGGCCAGGCCCGGCCCTACGTCGCGGGCGATCTCGCCGAGCCACCGCTGCTGGATGTGGGCGAACCGGCGCCGGGTCTCCTCGTGCGCCACCTCGGCAAGCCGGGTCGCGGCAACGATGGCGCGGTCCAGCGGGGTGTCCGCCCAGACCGACGACTTGATGAAGTATGCGGCCGCACCCTCGGGAGCCGCGGCCATGGCCTGCGCGTCCGCTTCCGCGAACTCATCGAGCCGGTCCAGCAGGACGCCGATCAACGCTTCCTTGTTCGGGAAGTGGTACAGCAACCCGCCCTTGGACACGCCGGCACGGGCAGCAACGGCATCGAGGGTGGCAGCGCGCTCCCCCACCTCAATCAGCAGGGATTCAAACGCATCGAGCACTGCGCCGCGGGCGACCGGTTTTCTGGGCATGGCTTCCATCATGCCCGGTCCCACCCGGGGTTTATAACTGTACCGTCTGGACGGTATAGTTATTTCATGACCATCTACCCAGCCCTTTCCCCGGAGCGCACTCCCGCAACCCAGGCCGGCGGCGGCGTGCGCGACTGGTTCGCCCTGGCCCTGCTCATGTTCCCTGTCCTCCTGGTCGCCGTGGACAACACTGCGCTGACGTTCGCCCTTCCCGCGATCGCCCGCAGCCTCGACCCTTCGGGCGTGCAGCTTTTGTGGGTGGTGGATGCCTATGCCCTGGTCCTCGCCGGGCTCCTGGTGGCGATGGGCAGCCTCGGCGACAGGATCGGCCGCCGCCGGTTGCTGCTGGTCGGCATTTCGGGCTTCGCGGCAGTCTCCGCGGCGTCGGCATTCGCGCCGAGCGCAGAATGGCTCATCGCCGGCCGCGCCGCCCTCGGATTCTTCGGCGCCATGCTCATGCCGTCCACGCTGTCGCTGATCCGCAACATCTTTCGGGAGCCGGGCAGGCGGCGGCTGGCCGTGGCCATCTGGGCGGCGGGCTTTTCCGGCGGCGCAGCACTGGGGCCGATCTTTGGCGGCTGGCTGGTGGAGCATTTCTGGTGGGGCGCTGTCCTGCTCGTGGCCGTCCCCATCATGCTGCCGCCCCTGATCCTGGGCCGCTTCCTCATTCCGGAATCCAGGGATCCGAACCCCGGCCGCGTGGACCTGGCCAGCGTGGCGCTGTCGATGCTGGCCATGGCGCCGGTGGTCTACGGCATCAAGGAACTGGCCACCCACGGACCCGGCGTGACGTCATTCGGAGTTCTGGCGTTTGGCCTGGCCATGGGCCTCGTGTTTGTCCGCCGCCAGCAGGCCCTCGCGTCCCCGCTGCTGAACGCGTCCCCGCTGCTGGATATGTCGCTGTTCAGGAACCGCGTGTTCAGCACGGCGATCACGGCCAACATCCTGGCGCTGTTCTCCTACAACGGCTTCATCCTGTTCCTGGCACAGCACCTGCAGCTGCTCGAAGGCATGTCGCCGTCGGAGTCGGGCACCGCCATGCTGCCGGCCCTGACGGCCACCGTGGTGGCGGGCCTCCTCGTGGTTCCGCTGGTCCGGAAGGTGCGGCCGGGATTTGTGGTGGCCGCGGGGTTGGCGCTGAGCGCCGCCGGCTACGGCGTGGTTGCGTTCGGGAATCACGACGCCGGGCCCACGGCGCTGCTGGCAGCGCTCCTCGTCCTGGCGCTGGGTGTGGGGTCGGCAGAGACCATCTCGAACGACCTGATCCTGGGAGCCGTGCCGGTGGAGAAATCGGGAGCGGCTGCGGCGATTTCGGAGACGGGGTATGAAGTGGGCTCACTCCTCGGCACAGCCATCCTGGGATCCATCCTGACGGCGTCGTACCAGCAGCACCTCGCCCTGCCCGACGGTGTTGGCCAGACGGTCCCGGCAGCGTCGGCGGACCAGGCCCGGGAAACGCTGGCCGGCGCCATGGAGCTCGCCGGCTCACTTCCGGCCCCGCTGGCCGAGGCGCTCACTGGGGCCGCCCGGGCCGCGTTCGATTCGGGCGTCCACATCACCGCGGCGATTGCGCTGGCACTGATGGCAGCAGCGTCGGTGCTGGCCGCCGTCGTGCTTCGCCGCATCCCGCGTGCGAAGTAGCCGGCACAGAAACGGGCAGCCCCGGAGAATCTCTCCGGGGCTGCCCGTTACCGTAGGCGCGAGCGTGTCCCGCTGGCCGGCTACTTGCTGTCGGGATGCGTGACGCTGGCCGACGCCTTCATGTTCTCGGCACCGACCATCCACGCGTACTGTTCGAGCTTTTCGATGAAGGTGTGCAGCAGGTCCGCGGTGGTGGGGTCTTCCTCATCCACCTCGTCATGGACCTTGCGCATGGTGCCTACGGCCGCCTCGAGTGCCGCCACAATGCGGTCGATCGCATCCTTGGTGTTGATGAGCCCGTCGGGGAACTGCGGAAGGTGGGTCGACTTCGCCACGGTGGCGGTGCGGCCGTCCGGCAGGGCGTGCAGGGCGCGCATGCGTTCCGCGACGTCGTCGGCAAAGGCACGGGCGGCATCCACGATCTCGTCGAGCTGAAGGTGCAGATCCCTGAAGTTGGTTCCAACGATGTTCCAGTGCGCCTGCTTGCCCTGGATGTGCAGTTCGATCAGGTCCGTCAGGACGGCCTGCATGTTGTTGGTCAGTGTCGGTGAAGCCTTCATGAATCCTCCTCGATTGGTCCAGTGGTTTTGACGCTACCGCAGCCGCCCCGGCACGGGGAGCCCGGGCGCCCCAATTTCACGATCAGCTTACTTACTACTTCGCGGGTCATAAATGATCGGCATTCAAATACCCCTTGCCACACCCCCGCCGCACATGCATACTAAATGAACGTCATTCATTTAGTGACGGTCGTCTCACTGGAGTAATCATCATCATGATCGAAATAACTTGCCTGAACGCGCCCGCTTCGCTCGCCCGGACAGCGCCGTCCGGCCGTCCCGCCCTGAGGGTCGGCGTCGTGCAGCACCGCTGGCACAGCAGCGCCGCCGCAGTCCGCGCCGAACTCAACGACGGCATTGACCGGGCTGCACGGCTGGGCGCCACCGTGGTGTTCCTGCCCGAGCTCACCCTCTCCCGCTACCCCGCGGACCAGGTTCCGGAGAATGACCTGGCGCGGCAGGGCCAGGACCGGCCGCGCCCCGCCGACGGCGCCGAGGACCTGCTGACCGGCCCCACCTTCCGCTTCGCGGCCGAGGCCGCCCGCAGGAACGGCATCACCGTCCACGCCTCGCTGTATCAGCGCGCAGGCAACCCGGACGGCTCGGATGACGGCCTCGGGCTGAACACCTCCATCCTCGTATCCCCGGCCGGCGAACTCCTGGCCCGCACGCACAAGCTGCACATTCCGGTGACCGCCGGATACTACGAGGACAAGTTCTTCCGCCAGGGTCCCGCCGCGGAGGACGCCTACCAGGTCCACGTCCCGGCCGAACTCGGCGGCGCCCGGCTGGGCATGCCCACCTGCTGGGACGAATGGTTCCCCGAACTGGCCCGCATGTACTCCCTCGGGGGCGCCGAGCTGCTGGTGTACCCGACGGCGATCGGTTCCGAGCCGCTGTTCCCGGACTTTGACACCCAGCCGCTCTGGCAGCAGGTCATCGTGGGCAACGGCATCGCCAACGGCCTGTTCATGGTGGTCCCGAACCGCTGGGGCCAGGAGGGCAGCCTGAACTTCTACGGCTCCTCCTTCATTTCGGACCCCTACGGCCGCATCCTGGTCCAGGCGCCGCGCGACGAGTCGGCTGTGCTCGTGGCCGACCTCGACCTGGACCAGCGCAAGGACTGGCTGACGCTGTTCCCGTTCCTGACCACCCGCCGCCCGGACACCTACGCCCGGCTCACCGAGCCGGTCCGCCCGGAGGAGCCTTTCGGCAGCGACGATTCGCTGGTTTCTACAGGCTCAACCAGCGGGGTACACGCATGAGCACGTGGCGCATGCCGGCCGAGACGGCCCGCCAGGAGCGGCTCTGGATGGCCTTCCCCACGGGCGGGTACACCCTCGGCGACACGGCGGAAGCGGCGCACGCCGCCCGCTCCGTCTGGGCCGCCGTCGCGAACGCCGCCGTCGAATTTGAACCGGTCACCATGGTGGTGGACCCGTCCGAGGTCGGAACCGCCGCCCGCTACCTGTCACCCGCCGTCGACGTGCTGGCGGCGGAACTCAACGACGCCTGGATGCGCGACATCGGCCCGACGTTTGTCCTGGACGGAAACGGCGCCCTGGGCGCCGTCGACTGGGTCTTCAACGGCTGGGGTGCCCAGGACTGGGCCAGCTGGGACAGGGACTCCCTGGTCGCCGCCGAGGTGGCCGGCAGGTCCGGCGCCCGGCACCTCGTGTCAGAGCTGATCAACGAGGGCGGCGGAATCCAGGTGGACGGCGAAGGCACAGTGCTGGTCACCGAAACGGTGCAGCTGGATCCGGGCCGCAATCCCGGACTCAGCAAGGCCGACGTCGAGGCCGAACTGGCCAGGACCATCGGCGCCACGAAGGTGGTCTGGCTGCCGCGCGGGCTCACCCGTGACTCGCAGCGGTTCGGAACGCGCGGGCACGTCGATATTGTTGCCGCCATCCCGTCCCCCGGCACCCTGCTGGTGCATTCCCAGCAGAACCCCGCCCACCCGGACTATGAGGTGAGCCGCGACATCATCAGTTTCCTGTCCTCCACCACGGACGCTGCCGGCAGGGATTGGAACATCATCGAAGTCCCGGCACCCGTGGCCCTGACGGACCCGGAGGGCTTCGTGGACTACAGCTACATCAACCATGTGGTGGTCAACGGCGGGGTCATCGCCTGCACGTTCTCCGACCCCAACGACGAGAAGGCACTCCGCATCCTCGCCGATGCGTATCCCGGGCGCAAGGTGGTGGGCATCGATGCCCGCGAACTCTTCGCCCGCGGCGGGGGCATCCACTGCATTACCCAGCAGCAGCCCGCTGCAATCTAGAAAGGGCCAGTCATGAGCCAAACCACGAGCGTCCAGCCCGGAGGGAAGAGCACTTCCCCGGATGGCGAAGCAACGCACGGCATTACCGGGAAGGGCCTGAAGGGCGGGCAGCTGGGCCTCCTGGCCGTCGTCGTCCTGGGTATTTCGACCATCGCGCCGGCCTACACGCTGACCAGCGCGCTGGGTCCCACCGTGAATGAGGCGGGGCTGCAGCTGCCGGTGATCTTCCTCATCGGCTTCATCCCCATGATCCTGGTGTCGCTGGCCTACCGTGAGCTGAATGCGGACTCCCCGGACAGCGGCACCACGTTTACCTGGGTGACCAAGGCGTTCGGACCGTGGGTTGGCTGGATGGGCGGCTGGGGCCTGCTGGCCGCGAACATCATCGTGCTGTCCAACCTGGCCGGGGTGGCGGTGGACTTCTTCTACCTCTTCCTGGCGCAGCTGACCGGGTCGCCGGAACTGGCGGACCTGGCCGCCAACAAGCCGCTGAACGTGCTGACGTGCTTCGTCTTCGTGGCGCTGGCCGTGTGGGTCAGCTACCGCGGCCTGCACACCACCAAGGTGGTCCAGTACGGGCTGGTGGGATTCCAGCTGGTGGTTCTGGGCCTCTTCGTGGCCATGGCGTTCGCCAACTGGTCCACATCCGGCACCGCCATCCCGTTCAGCTGGGACTGGTTCGACGTGACGAAGATCGAGACGTTCGGCCAGGTCGCCGCGGGAATCTCGCTGTCCATCTTCGTGTACTGGGGCTGGGACGTGTGCCTGACCGTCAACGAGGAAACGGCCAACGGCAAGAAGACCGCCGGCCTCGCCGGCACCCTGACCGCCGTCGTCGTCCTGGGCATCTACCTGCTGGTGACCATCGCCACCATGATGTTCGCCGGCGTCGGAGACACCGGGATCGGCCTTAACAACGCGGAAAACCACGCGAACGTCTTTACCGCACTGGCCTCACCCGTCATGGGCCCGTTCGCCATCCTGATGTCCCTGGCGGTCCTGTCCAGTTCGGCGGCGTCGCTGCAGTCGACGTTCACGTCACCGTCGCGCAGCCTGCTCGCCATGGCGCACTACGGCGCCCTGCCACGGCAGTTCAGCCACATGAGCAAGAAATTTTCGACGCCGGGCTTCGCCACCGTCGCGGCCGGCGTGCTGTCCGCCGGGTTCTACGCCGTGATGCATGTGGTGAGCGAGAACGTCCTGAACGACACCATCCTGGCCCTGGGCCTGATGATCTGCTTCTACTACGGGCTGACGGCGTTTGCGTGCACCTGGTACTTCCGCGGGAGCGTCTTCAGCAGCGCCCGCAACTTCGTGATGCGGCTGCTGTGCCCGCTGCTGGGCGGTATCGGGCTGGCTGTGGTCTTCCTGCAGACCGCCATCGACAGCTGGGCGCCGGAGTTCGGCAGCGGCTCGGAGATCTTCGGTGTGGGGCTGGTGTTCGTGCTCGGCGTGGGGATCCTGGCGCTCGGGATCGTTTTCATGCTGGTGATGGCGCGGCTGCGGCCCGGCTACTTCCGCGGCGACACCATCCGCAAGGACACCCCCGCGCTGGTGGTTCCCGAATAGCACCAGCGGAAGCAGCGATGCCCCGCCTCCCGGCCTGAACTGGCCCGGGAGGCGGGGCATCACTGCTCTTAACTAGCTGTCAGGAAACTGAACGTGCCGGGACCCCTTGTTTCCTGGCTGCGCTGTCCCCTGGCTGCGCTGGTCCGCTGGTGCTGTGCTCCCCTGCGGCGGGCATCTCACCAGTAGTGGGCGACGTCGACGACGAGCCGGGAGCCGGCGCCGGGACCGTCCAGCGTGTACACCTTGAACGGCAACCGGGCACGGACGCCAAGCCCAAGGGTGGTGTAGCCCTCGAAGCTGCCGGCCCACGCCACCTGCCGGAACGTGTGGTAACCGGATACGTTGGTTACCTCGGACCGGTTGGCCGGGGTAAAGGTGGGCTTGCCGGTGGCGTTGTCATAGGCCGGGGAGTTGATGGTGAGCTGCAGGAATGCCCCGCCACGGAGTTTGAGCGGCAGGCCGGAGCCCTCCTGGGCCACCTCGGAAACGTAGCGGACGTTATAGCCCTTGGCTTTGCCCTTGAGGTCGAACACGAGGCGGTCGAAGCAGTAGTGCTGCCCAGTGCGGACATTGGTGATGGCTGCGGTGCTCAGGTTTTTGTCAGCCTTCGCCAGCGAGCCCCACACCTGCCCGCAGTAGGAGGCTGCCGAGGCGGAGCCCGGAGCCAGCAGGCCCAGTCCAACAGCCAGAAGGATGACTGTGAGCCAGGCGGGTATTTTTTTCATTTGGCCACCCCTTTCGAGTGAGTGATTGGATAGCTCCAGAGTAGGAGCGCCAAAAGCCCTAAACGAGGGATGTGGCCGGTTCGGGGCGCAACCGTTAATCTCGCAAAATGCGGGTCACGGGGCCGTAATTCCGGGGGCGCTTTTAAGCGTATCGAGAGGCGTTCGTGGCCCTTTCTCCACGCTTCCGTTACCGCAGATAACGGCGTTGGCGCAGGCCCTTGAAGCTGGGCGCGGGCGCGGCCGAACGCCTGTGGAAATGCTGGCGCAACAAAGCGAGGCGCCGGCCTCCCGTTGGGGAGCCGGCGCCTCGCGTGGCTTTGCTCTGGCGGCTGCCTGGCTATGAAGGCTGCCTGGCTGCAAAGCAGGACTTGCGTGGTGGGCTGTCTCTTAGCCTTCGCAGTCGTGGCAGTACTTCATGCCGTTCTTTTCCTTGGCTACCTGGGACCGGTGACGGACCAGGAAGCAGGAGCCGCAGGTGAACTCGTCGGACTGCTCGGGAACGACGATGACCGTCAGTTCCTCGTTGGAAAGATCGGCGCCCGGAAGGTCGATGCCCTCGGCGGTGTCGTTCTCGTCGACGTCGATAACGGCGGTCTGGGCACCGCCGCCGCGGGACGCCTGGAGTGCCTCCAGCGATTCGGAGGGAGACTCTTCTTCTGTTTTGCGTGGGGCGTCGTAATCGGTAGCCATAGCGTTGTTCACTTTCGTTGCTGCACAGCGCCATTCAGGCACCTCAGTGAAGCAGTTTAGGTCATAAAGCTGCAACGTCAAGAATAGTGTGGCCAACGCGACACTAATTGGTCTTTTCCGCCTGTTCGGCGGCGTTGCCGGCGGCATTTACGTGCGCCGTGAGCGCGTGGTCTCCCGCGACGGCGACGCCGCTGAGGGGAGGCAGCCACGCCCACCGGGTGACCTCCTGGAGGGCGTCATTGGCCTGCTCGGCAGTGGCAGGAACCGGCGGCAGGAGCAGGGCGTCCGCGAGCGCCGCACGCGCCCGGCTGAGTAACTCGGTGATGGTCATGGCGCCAAGGTATGCGGACTGTGTTGTGGACACGTTTCCGCCGCGTCTCCGGGCAGTTAACCCACGTGCCCGGACGGCCCGGCTGGGCCCGCCTGGGCAGGCGGTCTGCCGGGCCCGGCTGGGCCGGACTGTCCGGGCCCAACGGGAACCGGGCCCAACCGCCGGACTGGCGGGCCGCCGTCGTCGGTCTTAGCCTTGAGCTGTTCGTGGATCTGACAACCCGGCAGGCGGAGGTATCTCATGGCTACGAAACTGAACCGCAAGGCTTTGGAGCACGCACGCAGCCTCGTCAAGAAGGGGAAGGTGGAGCGGGACGTCCGTGATGACTGGAGCGAACACGCACCCTCAGCGGATGACGAGAACTCCTTCATCGACAAGCACGGCTTCGAGGAGTTCTCGAAGTGGCATCTCGGCATTGACAGCGAGAAATCCGAGGGCACGAAGGGGAGCGTGAGTTTTCCTTTCGGGGATTTCAAGAAAGTCCACCGCTGCGCCATCATTTCGCTGGAGAGCAGGGCCGCGCAGCACGACCACGATGACATCCGCAAGGCCGCGAAGGATCTGCTGGAGGAGATCGACGCCGACTGACTGCGTCGCTGCCGAACGCCAGGCAACTGCCGGCTGCCTGGCGGAGTACTCGCGGGGTACACGAAGGAAACCCCTCCGTCCCGGCGAAGTGCCGGAACGGAGGGGATTGCGACCCTAAGGCTCAGCAGGCCAGTGCTTCACTGGCCAAGGCTTCACCCGCCCGGCGGTCCGGTCTGAAATAGACGTTGCCGGTGACGGCGAAGTCGTATTCGTCCTGGGAATGGACCAGCCGGCGGGTGCCAACCTCGTCAGTCACCCAAATGATGTGGCCGTCTTCAGTGCGGTCATCGATGACACCGCCCCACAGAGTCCGTCCCTGGCGGCTGAACGTTATGACGTCCCCCTGGGCGAGCGACAACCACTTCGCCGTGCGACTGCTATTCAACCTGCATCTTCCCTTCCGGTTGTGCCCGAGACTGGTCTCAGCCGCGGTTGTACATGACGTGCTTGGTGCGGGAGAAGTCCTCCAGGGCGTAAATGGAGAGGTCGCGGCCGTAGCCGGAGCCCTTGAAGCCGCCCCAGGGCATTTCGTTGGCGATGACCAGGTGGGAGTTGACCCAGACGGTGCCGAAGTCGAGCCGGCGCGGAACGGACAGCGAGCGGGCGGAGTTCGTGGTCCACACGGAGGCGGCCAGTCCGTACACGGTTTCGTTGGACCGCGTGATGGCCTCCTCATCGGTGCTGAAGGTCTCCACCGACACCACCGGGCCGAAAATCTCCGTGCTGGTGATCGGGGCGCCGGCCGGCGCGTTGGTCACGACTGTGGGTTCGATGAAGTAGCCCGGACCGTCCAGGGCGTTGCCGCCGACGGCGATCGTCAGGCCGTCCTTGCGGATGTCCTCCAGTGCCGCCAGGACCCTCTCGTAGTGGGCCTTGGAGATCATGGAACCGATCTCGACGTCGTCGCCCGCGCCCGGGGCGCCGACCGAAATCTCGCTCACCTCACGCACCAGCAGTTCAGTAAACTTCTCGGCGACGGACTCATGGACCAGGACGCGGCAGGCGGAACCGCATTCCTGCCCGCCGTTCCAGAACCCGGCCTCGCGTACTCCCTTGGCGGCAGCTTCCAGGTCGGCGTCCTCGAACACGACGACGGGCGCCTTGCCGCCCAGTTCCAGGTGGACGCGCTTGACGGAGGCGGCTGCGCTTTCGGCGACCTTCTGGCCGCTGCCGACGCTTCCGGTGATGGCGACCAGGTCCACGTCCGGGTGCTCCGAAATCCGGTTGCCCACCACCCGGCCGGAGCCGGTGACGATGTTCAGGACACCGGCGGGAACCTCGTCGGCGACGAGTTCGGCCAGCTTGAGCGTGGTCAAAGGTGTCTGCTCCGATGGCTTGAGCACCAGGGTGTTGCCGGCGGCCAGGATCGGGGCGATCTTCCAGGCAGCCATCAACAGCGGGTAGTTCCACGGAGTGATGACGCCGACGACGCCCACAGGTTCCCGGAAGATCACCGAGGTGTGGTTCTCTGCATAGTCGTCCGCGCCGAGCGTGGTGAACGCCCGGGCGGCGCCAGCCGAGAACCGGAAGGTATCAACCGCGCTCGAGATGTCGTCCTCGGCCACGGCAGCGGGCTTGCCGGTGTTGGCAGCTTCGAGGGTTTCGAGCAGTTCGCGGTTGTCCTCAATGATGGCCGCGATGCGTAGCAGGACCGCGGACCGGTCCTTGGGAGTCTTCGCGGCCCAGCCGGCCTTGGCCGCCACTGCAGCGGCGACGGCGGCGTCGGCGTCCTCAACGGAGCCGGAGGGAACCTGCATGATGGTTTCCTCGGTGGCCGGATTCACCACGTCGGCGGTGGCATCCGAAACCGGGGCGACGAACGCCCCGCCGATGAACTGGCCGAAAGGCGGCAGGGACGGCGTGGGGACGTCTCCCGCCCTGCGGACGGTGAACAATGCTGTTTCTGTGGTGGTCATGGTTTTTCCTTCAGTCCTGTTGTGGCTTACGGGATGTGCCTGCCTGACGTGCCTAATTGACGACGGCGGCGGGCGACTTTTCGGTCTTGTGTTCCCAGAACTCGGCTCCTTCTATGCCCAAGGCCCTGGGATCGAAGGTGGGATCCAGGCCCAGTTTCCGCTGGCGTTCGTAGTCGCGGTAGATCTTGCGGACGAGCGGGAAGAGGAAGGCCAGGCAGATGAGGTTGACCCAGGCGATCAGGCCGAGCCCGATGTCACCCGCGGCCCAGACCAGTTGGGCGTTCACCACGGATCCAAAGAACACGATGGCCATGGTTCCGACCTTGAGCGTGGTCTTCCACCCGTGCCCGTTCTTCCCGTCGAGCAGGTAGAGCAGGTTGGAGTTGGCGACGTAGAAGTAGGCCAGCAGGCAGGTGAAGCCGAAGAGCAGCACGGCGACTGAAACGAAGCCGGCTCCCCAGCCTGGAAGCAGCGTGTCGATGGCTTCCTGGACCCAGTTGGCGCCGACCGGCACGCCAGGCATGTTGTTGACGATGTAGCCGCCGGAACCGTCCGAGACGTTGTACTTGCCGGAAACGACCATCATGAGGCCGGTGGCCATGCAGATCAGCAGCACATCGATGTAGATGCTGAACGTCTGGACCAGCCCCTGCTTGCCCGGGTGTGAGGTGCGGGCCGCAGCGGCCGCGAACGTTGCTTCCCCCAGACCGTTCGACGAGGCGAACACCGCCCGGCGTACGCCCCACGCCACAGCAGCACCGGCGATGCCGCCAAGTACAGGGTGGATACCCAAGGCCGACTGGAAGATCAGGGCCACTGCGGCCGGAACACTGCCGATATTGATGCCGATGACAGCCAGTGCCAGGACCAGGTAGCCGATGGCGAGCACCGGAACCAGGGCCTGGGTGACCTTCACCAGGCGGGTGGTGCCGCCGAAGATGACCAGGGCGATCAGCACTGTGACGAGCAGGGCGGGGACCCAGCTGTCCAGGCCGAAAGCAAGTTTGGCACTGGCGGCAATGGTGTTGACCTGGAGGCCAGGGAAGACGAACCCGTAGCCGATGACGCCAAGCACCGCGACGAGTGCCCCCACCTTGGGGAGCTTCAGGCCGTACCTGATGTAGTACGGCATGCCGCCGATGTCCTCGTTGGCATTGCGGCGGTCCTCGTCCTTGACCTGGCGCTTGAACGTCTGGGACAGGGCTGCCTCCGCGTAGCCGACCGTGCATCCGACCAGTCCGGTGACGGCCATCCAGACGAGGGCCCCCGGGCCGCCGGCGCCGACGGCGGTTGCCACACCGGCGATGCTGCCGACGCCGACCCGGCTGGCCAGGGCCAGCACGAGGGCCTGGAAGGAGGACAGGCCACCTTCGCCGCCTTCACTGTCCCTCAGCTGCCGCAGCATGTCGGGGATCCTCCGGAACTGCACGCCCTTGGTGGCCACCGAGTAGGCGATGCCGAGCCCAAGCACGACGTAGGCCATGGGTGCCCAGATCGCGTCGGAAACAGCGGACAGGAGCTCCGCGAAGTCACCCATCGCTTATCCCACCGTCTGCTTGAGGGCAGAGAGCGCCTGTTCAACCCGTGCGAGGTCCTCGGCGTTGAGGTCGGCAGTGGGCTGCCGGGGGGAACCGGCGGGAAGACCCTGCAGGGCAAGGCCGGCCTTGACGGCCGGGATGAAGGGCACGGAGAGCAGGGCGTCGATGACCGGGTACAGGTCGTTCCACAGTTCACGGGCGCCCGTGAGGTCGCCGTCGGCGATGAGCCGGCTGACGGCCACGATTTCGTTGGGGACGACGTTGGCCGTGCCGGCCATGACGCCCGCTGCGCCCTCGGCCAAGGCGCTGTACAGGTAGACGTCCCAGCCGATGAAGGTGCCGATGACGTCCGAGTGGTGGTGGATCAGCTGCAGTGCCTGTTCCCAGTTGGCGCTGGAGTCCTTGATGTACTTGATGTTCTCCACCTCTTCGGCCAGCGCACGGACTGTTGCCGGGTCGAGGTTGACGCCGGTGACAGCCGGGATGTTGTAGAGCATGACCGGAATGGTGACGGACCGGGCGACGTCCTTGATGTACGTGACCGTTTCCGCCAGGGTGAGCGGCTCGTAGTACGGCGTGATCAGCATGAGTACGTCCGCGCCGGCCTTCTCGGCTGCCTGCGACAGACGGATGGCTTCGGCGGTGGAGGTGGCGCCGGTCTGGGCGATGACCGGGACGCGTCCATTGGCCTGGTCGATGACGGTGTTGATGAGCAGCAGCCGCTCCTCGGAGGACAGGGCACCGACCTCGCCGGTTGAACCGGCCGCGACGACGCCGTCGACGCCGGCGTCGATGGAGCGGTCGACGATGAGCCGCAGGGTATCGACGTCGATGGCGCCATCCTGGCCGAAGGGGGTGGACAGTGCGGTCAGGACACCGCGGAGGTCGTTGGACATTGAATGATTCCTCTTCTTAAGTACGGGGTTTAGGTACGTGGGTGGAAAACGGTGATTGATGCAGGAGACGGTCGCTGTTACGCGACGATCGAGAGGCCGGAATGCGGCGGGGCCTGGCGGTGCGTGGCCAGCAGGCTGGCGGCCTCCTGCGCTGCCGAGAACCCGGTAGTGATGGAGCTTTCGGTGTAGAGGGTTCCGAGGTAGTCACCGGCCAGGAACACGCGGTCGGTCCCGCGCATGAGCGTGGACTGGATCTTGGCCCGGCCGGGGAAGCAGTACGGGGAAGCAACCTTCCAGCGGTCGGTCTTGGCTTCAACGACGCTGTCGGCGAAACCGTGGCCGAGGACCTGGTCGAGGTCGGTGAGGTGGGTCTTGATGACTTCCTCGTCGCTCTTCTCCAACAGGGCCTTACCGAGGCTGGCCGGCGAGAACGTCATGAAGCTGCCGCCCGGCTTCCGCACGGACTCGGTACCGCGAACGATGCTCGCCTGGTTCAGCGCGATCGCGAACGAGCGCTTCGGCGCCGCGATGGCGTAGATGTCGTCCCAGGGCCGTGCCGAGGTCTCGTTGGTCAGGAACGCCGTGCTGACGTGCGGGCCGTACTTGATCTGGCTGAGCGCACCGCGCAGCTCCTCCGGGAGGTCCACGCCGATCCGGTGCGACACGTCAGCGGTGGTCGCGAGGACGACGGTGCGGGCCTCCACCTCATGCTCGACACCGCCCTGGGTGTACCGGACGACGACGGATTCCTTCTTGTGCACGACCTCCTGCACGGCGGCACCGAGCTGGATACGGTCACCCAGCGAGGCCGCGACTGATTCGGTCAGGGTGGACGGGCCACCCACGATGCCCTGGCTCAGTCCCTGGCCGATACCCAGCACCAGGCTGAAGTATCCGATGCCGGCGCCGGCGGAGATCTCGTTCATGTCACCGGCCGAGCGGGTGACAGTGGTCTTGAAGAGTGCGGCTGCGTCCTCTGACAGGTTTCCAATGAAGTCCTGGAACGAGGCGTTGTTCTCGAAGTCGTAGATGCGCTGCTGGCGCATCGCACCGGACTCCCCTGAACGCTTCCGAACAACGCCGGTGTACTTGGCGACGCCGCTGACAACCTTCATGCCGGCCCGCAGCGTGTCGATGCGCGATGTCAGGGACATTGGAATGCGGAAGGGGTACGTGGCGATGTGCCCCTTGCGGATGAACTTCCCGTTCATCGACAGGGCCTGGAGTGAACCCGGGATGCTGACGGCGGTCACGCCGACCTCGTTGAGCAGTGCATCGGTGGAGGATCCTGCGCCGGCGAAGACGTGCCCGCCCCAGTTCAGCCAGTAGGCACCGCGGCGCTCCGAGCGGATCCGGCCGCCGACGCGGTTCTCCGACTCCAGAACAACAGTGTCCCAGTGCCGCAGCCGCCATGCTGCTGACAGGCCGGCGAGTCCAGCGCCGACAATGACTACATCTTTCATGATTTTGAACTTTCTGACTCAGGGATCCAGGTGCCGGGACTGCCGGCCAAGAAGGCAGCTGCCGGTGGGGAAGATTTGTGGTGACAAGTGCGTCCTTGGAGCGGGATGTGCCCCTAGTCACACATTAAAGATACATCATTGTATGATTAATGCAATAGCTTTTTTGCGAATGCGCGGAACTGCTACGGAAGACCAGGAGAGATGACCGCCACCGCGGCATGTCCGGCCGGCCTCACCACAACGACGCCGGCCGGCCACCTCACAAGGTGACCGGCCGGCGTCGTTCTTGATTCACATAGGGGACGGACGCCGCCGCTAGTGTGCGTACCCGGCAGCTGCTTCGGTGAGCGACTTGCCCTTGGTCTCCGGAGCGAGCCACTGGGAAAGCGCAGCGCCGGCCAGGGCGACAAAGGCGGCGATCAGCATGGTTGGGCCGGGCCCGAGGTTCTCCATCGACAGAGGCATGAGGAACGTGCCGATGCCCGCCCCGACCCGGCTGACAGCGGCAGCGAAACCGGTCCCGATCCCGCGGATCTCGGTGGGGAGCACTTCCCCCGGGTAGACATTCGTCAACGTGTTGTACCCGGCATTGAAGAAGGAGAAGACCAGGAAGAGGACGAGCACGGCGGGTGCCGGCGCTCCGGCCCACAGGCCGATGACCGCGAGGACGACGGCGCACAGCCACTGCGTGGGAACGGTCAATACCCGGCGCCCGGCCTTGTCGATCAGCAGGAACGTGATGACCACCCCGGCCAGGGCGACGGCGGAGAGCCCGACGCCGCCGGCCAGGCCGCCGGCGAGGCCATACTGGTCCAGGACACTGTCGGCGAAAGTGGCGATCGCAAAGTACGGTGTCACAGCGCAGAACCAGAAGCCCGAGATGAACAGCGTGGAGCGCCAGTACTCCCTGGAGAACAGCATCCCGAAACTGCCCTTGCGGACGTCCTCATGCTGGACGTCGTCGAGAGCGTCCTCCGGCATGTACCTGTAGGCGAGGGCACGGGCTTCGTCCTTGCGGCCCACACTCCAGAGCCAGCGTGGTGACTCCGGCATGCCGAGCCGGGCCAGGAACAGGGCCACTGCAATGAACGTGCTCGTTCCGAGGATGAAGTGCCAGCTGAGGTCGGTGAATTCAGTGAGCAGATGGCCGATCAGGAACGCGATCATGAACCCGGCATACCAGGCGATGCCCATGGCACCCATCAGCCGGCCGCGCAAATGCGTAGGCGAGAACTCGGCCATCAGCGGCCAGCCGACGGCGTACTCGGTACCGATCGCAATGCCCATCAGCAGCCGCACCACGAGCAGCCATGCCGGCGAGTCGATGAAGAATTGCATGCCTGACGCCACCGCGAACAGTGCGATATCGAACATGAAGATTGGCTTTCGGCCCCACTTATCGGATATCCAGCCGCCCACGGGTGAACCGACCAGGATACCGATCAGGGCGGCTGCGGCGATGAGGCCCTGCCACAGCGCCGTGAGCTGCAGGTCCTTGGCCATCGTCCCGCTTACCGGGCCGATGATGCCAAGGACGTACCCGTCCAGAAACATCCCCCCGATCAGGACCGTGACCATCCTGATGAGGAAGCGTCGCTTGCTGGCTGATGAGGCCAGGCCCTGTTGGGCTGTTGGATTCTTCATGGATGACATCGTCGTCACTCCTGCGGGTTGGGGATGAAAGTGTGGTTTTGGTCTTATTCTCAGGCGGGTTTGCCGGTTGGTGAAGCTGTGGGGCGGTGCACCAGGGGAGCCGTGTGTGGCTCAAGTCACACACTAAAGATACATCATTGTATGATTAATGCAATAACTTTATTCGCGCCGGGCTGACCACAACGACGCCGGCCGGCCACCCCGCAAGGTGACCGGCCGACGTCGTGCTTCTCTTAGCTCCTGGAGCCCCCGAGTTTTTGTCCAGATATGGGGCCCTATGGCCCTCGAAAGTCGCGACAAATGGACAAAAACTCCGCGCGAGTTGCATGGGTGCGGGCACCCGCGCCGACCCCCGCACCGACACCTGCGCGACTCAGCCGCCGTCCGGACGCCAATACCGCAGCCCGCCGCTGGTGGCCCCGTCGCGGGCGACGTCGACCATGACGTACGGGAACGCCCGACGGTCCGACTGGTCAGGTCCGCGACCGCGGACATCCGAAGACCATGTGCCGGTGTTGGCGTACCGGGTGGGGCACGCCTCAAGTGCCGCCTCGAGGGCACGATGGGTGTGGCCCGAGACGTACCAGGCCACCCCGGAATCGTGCGCCTCCAGGGTGCGCGCGACCCGGCCCGCTGCAGCAGGAGGCTCCTCGCGGGCGATTCTCCGCCCGGCTGCCGCGAGCAGCATGCGGGTTGCGGCGACCGGGAGCGCCGACACCGTCCGGAACCGGGAGAGGTGCGCCAGGTCGCGAACGGCCACCTCGTCGAGCGCGAGCCGCAGTGACTCGGCCTGCAACAGCTGGAAGTACGCGAGCTTCCGGACGCGGCGTTCCGCCCGTTCGGACGCCAGACAGGCCCGGGCAAGGTCCCCGACACGGCTCAGGCGCGACCTGGACGGATCGGCGTTCCAGGCGGCGAGCGGTGGCAGGTCCAACCCGTCGGTGCCGTTGACGGCCACCCGGAGCACCTCGGGTATCCGATGCAGCGCGTGGTGCTGGTGCCCGTGCTCGGCCACGAGCACGTGGGGCACGTGGAGGAACCACGGATACACCCGGACCCGCGCCGGCTCGACGGGTGACAACAGCGCCGACAGGCGGGCGGCAACCGACGGCCGGGCCAGCTCCGCGTCGTGGTTGCCGCACACGAAGTGCAGCTGCACGCCACGCGCCGCACACGCCTGGAGCGCCCAGAACGTGTCAGGGTGGCGGGTCAGGATGGACTCGAGCCGGGCCAGGCTTTCGTCCTCGGCGAACCCGACCAGCTCAAACGTGTCACCGACGAAGGCGACGTGCTGCTGCGGACCGGAGGCGGCGAGCACCTCGCGGCACAGGAACTGGGGCAGCACGCTGCCGGGGCACCTGGGGTCGTCGTCCGACATGCCCAGGTGGAGGTCGCTGACGAGCCACCACTGCCCTGCGCGTTCCACGCCAGCAGTCCCGGAACGCGTGGAAGGAAGAGTCGCAGCTACACCGTCCACGAGCCAGGGAGCCTCTGTAATGTGGGCTATCCGGTGACTGGTGCGGCTCATCGGACCTCGGAGGGCGAGGAAACCTGGCCAGCTAAAGTGCCCCTCGATGTCGGGGCCGATCCCCTGGGTGCGCGAGAGCGCGTCGATGCCCAGATCACGGAACGCGAGCTGATCCCGCGGTACGTCCGTCGCGAAGGCTCCGGCCCCGAAGAGCACGAGCACAAGTACGACGGCGAGCCACATCGCGACCGGCCACACGTAACGGGGGTTCCAGCGCCCCTCGCTGCGGCCGGTTCCATCAAGCGTGCTGGTCATCGCGTGTCCTAGGTGAGGCGCCGGAGGACGGCGACCAGCCGGAGCCCGACTATCGCGGCCCCGATGGAGAGCACCACCAACCACGCAAGGGCCATGGCGCTTGCGCCCCTGTCGGTGGCGGACAGAGCTGAGGCGCAGAGGGCGGTACCGAGCGTCACGCCGAACACGATCGCCTCCGTGTAGCGGCCGCGGGCACGGCAGACGGCGTTGTAGGCCTGCAGCACCGCGTACGGCACCAGTCCGGCCGCCAACCAACGCAGGGCGCCGGCGGATGAGTCGGCGTACCGTTCCCCCAGCAGACTGAGCAGCGGGTGAGCGAAGATGACGAGTACGGCGGCAGCCAGGCCTCCTACGGTGAGGGACCAACGGAGACTCGACCAGGTGGTCGACACCAGGCGGTCCGCGTCGCGGACACCCTCGGAGAACTGGACGATGCCCATCAGCACCGGAGCCGTGTAGGCTGCCCAAGCCATCATCCATGCGGGATACCAGTAGGCAGCGGCCTCCGGCGCCACCGTGTGCGCGAGCAGGAGCGGCAGCACCAACCCGGGGGCGCGCTCGGTGAGGGTGAGGAGTTGGTGCGGAATGCCCAGCGCCAGCAGTGGACGGCCACGCATCGAGCGCAAGGATGGTCGCGGCCGGTAGCCGACCAGTCTTCGCAGCTGGACCGCGCCGACGACGCATGCCACGGCGGTCCCGAGGGTCCAGCAGGCCATCAGAATGTCGGCGGAGGCGCCGTGCGCCTGCCAGGCCACGAGCGCTGCCGCTGCGAGAGAGACCCCGCCGCCCAGCGCGTACCTCAAGGTTGCGCTGGAACCGCGTCCCAGCGCCACGAGGGCCTGGTCCAGCACAATCACCAGGGTGCCGGCCACGGCAGCCACCAGGAACGTGAGCCAGAAGAGAACCGATGCCGAGGCCGTGTCCGGCGCCACGGCAGACTGCAGCACGAGGTAGCCGAGGGCCAGCCCTGTTGCTGCTACCCCCACGATGGCGAACGCCGCGTCCAGCACCCGCGCGGGCGGCTCCCCCCGCCCCACCGACACGATCACGGCAGACCCGGCGCCCAGCACCGCGAGCTGCGTGCAGATCATTACCGCCGAGACCGCAGCCGTGGTGAGCCCGACCTCACGGTCGGACGTCGCGCGCGCGGCCACGATCCAGAAGGCGAAACCAGCGCCCGTCTGAGCAGCCTTGGCCACAACCAGGCCGAGCGAGCTGCGCAGGGCGGAGTGCCGGACAATCGAGGCGTCCGTGACAGCGGTCCCCCGCCTAACCCTCACGCCCCTGGCCATCACGACGCGAGGCCCCTTGTCAGGCCCACGTAGTTGTACCAGCAGAAGGCGACGTAGTAGCGCAGCCACCGGGGCTGGCCCGCGGCGAGGCTCAAGGCGCTGCCCCGGACCGCCGCAGCGGCGGGCAGCAGCGCCAACCTCGCACCGCGCCAGCCGTGCTTGCGGACCATCCGCCCCAGTCCCGTTCCGTCCATGAGAAACTGGTCCAGCGCGAAGTCGAAGCCGTCTGCGGCGAAACGATGTTCGACGACGACACGGCGTGACACTCCTGTTCGCAGCCCGGACTCCCGCATCCGCCAACGCAACTCGATGTCCTCCCCCGATTTGAACGAGTCGTCGAAACCCACGCCCAGCATCAGGTCCCGGTCGACGACAGTCGCCACGAGCCCGAACCAGTTGCGGCTGCGGCCGGTCCGATGGTGATGTGCCAGCGCCTGCCCCCAGTATCCCGGTCCACCGACACTTTCCAGCCCGGCCTGCAGGGCGTCATAGCCGCCTTCGACCAGCTCCGTGAGCAAATCGGCGACCCCCGTGGGCCCGAACACGACGTCGGTGTCGACGAGCAGGACCCAGCGGGTACTGCTGTTCCGCACACCGAGCGTTCGGGCCCATGGCAGGCCGCGGCCCTCGTCACTTACGACCCGGGCACCGGCCGCGAGGGCGAGGTCGACGGTGCGGTCGGTGGAGCACCCGTCCACCAGGATGATCTCGGCGACACCCGACTGACGCAGGGCCTCCAGACAGCGCGGGAGCATGCGCTCCGCGTTGCGTGCCGGAACGACGGCGGTGACATCGGCAGTGCTGTGACCCACTGTGTCCTCCTCACGCCTGCTCGTCGAGGAAGGACGGCAACAGCTGCTCGAGATGTTGGACAATGTCGTCCGACGCCTCGTCCGCCGAGTATGCAGAAGGCACCTGCAGCAGGTGGCAGGGCCGTCCGTCGAGCGCCTTGTTCAGCACGACCCCCTTCGCATCGAAGTGCTCGCGCCACGGGACGACGGACGTGGCAGCCAGGCCGGTCACCACCTGCTGCGAGAAGCCCGCCATCTCGATGTGGAAGTTGCCGAGCATGCGGTCGACCATCCACTCGCTCGTCCGCTCGACGATCCGGGACCGGGCGCCCTCGAAGCGCTCGATGTAGACGGCGGCCGCGAGCGGGGCCGAAGTCGTCACTTCCCGGCCCGGGAACGCGGTCCCCGGCCTGACCATGCGGTGCTCCGGCGACCATCGCCGGGCGATGTCCGCGAGGCGCGGATAACGGATGACGTACGGGTGCACCACCGTGGTAAGACGACCGACGCTCTGCGAGAGCCGGGACGGGACGAGGGGCTTCCGGACACCTTCGAACAGGTGCGGGTAGATGGCCCGGTGGTGCGGCTTGATGAACATCGGCTTCGCGTAGCCGAGCAGCGTGGCGTCCTCGGCGAGGAAGGCCCAGTCGTCGCCCATGAACGACCACCCCTCGCGCCGCATCAGCTTGGCGACGGTGCTCGTCTTGCCGGTCCCCCCGGCGGCGGGAAGCGCGATCGCGTGACCCCGGTACGCCATCGTTGCCGCGTGAATCATGGCGGCTCCGCGACCCACCATGGCGGAATCGAGAACAGGGACCACGGTGGTCAACAGCTCGCCAGGCCCATGAATGCGCCACTGCTCTGCGTCCCTCACTACCTGGACCCGATCGGCTTGGAAACGCACGCTGTTGCCCGTGTACGCGAGCTCGTGCTCGAGCAGACCCGCATCCGGCATCGGCTCCGGCCGGTCATCGACGACGATATCGGCCGGCCGTTCAGTGTCGCTGGCGAAGCACGCCAACATAGTCTGCAGCTGGGTCGCTGCCGGCGCCTTTGCGTCAACGCGGATCGTGACGCGGCCATGGATGTCGAAGTGCAGTGCATTGGTCTGCCTGGTGCGCATGGTCGTCCCCTGTCTGGGTGGTGTCGGGCTGATGGTGTTGCCGGTGTGGACGGTGCCGGCCGAGCCGACACCGTCCGCCTACTAGTTCAGGGTGAGCACGAGCTTGGGTGCGGCAGTGCTGCCGACCTCCCTTGAGCTGAGGTCCAGGCCGTCGCTGCTGCTGGAGTCCATACCAAGGGAAAGCTGTTGTCCGAGCTCACCGGTCAGGCCGGTGACTGTCAGCGGCACGCTGTAGTTGGTATTGGTCGTTGTCGGACCGAGCGTGCCAATGGTGGTGGTGCCGAGTGCCGGTCGGTTGCTGAAGGTGATCCCACCTTCGGTCCAGGTGTCGCTAGCGACCACTTTGACCCTCTGCGTACCCGTCGATCCGCTCCCGGCGCTACGCAGCTGCAACGTCGCACTCTCCAGTGTCCTGCCCGCGTACGCCGACAGGTCGAACTTCAGGTAGGTGACCTCCACCGGGCTGTTGTCCACGCCAAGCAGTGTGCTCGCACCAAAGTTCGTTGCCGCCGCCCCGTTCGACACATAACTGTCGGCGGTGGCCGTGAGCGTGACGGTCTGCGAGGTGCCTCCGCCTGCGGCAGCCGTGGTGAAGGTCCACGTCCTGTTCGACGCCAATGCGTTGCCGGCAACATCCTTTACCCCAGTGGAGCCGCCCCTGATCGTAGCCGTGTACGTCCTGCCAGCTGCCAGATCCGCGCCGGGGTTCACCGTCGCAGTCCTGTCCGTGCTGTTGTACGTCACAACGGCCGGCACCGTCGCCGCTCCGTCAGTCAACGTGAACGTGCTCGACGTGACCGTCGACGCATTCATCGCCTCCGAGAACGTCCCGGTCACATCCGCCGTCACCGACACACCAGGTGCACCAGCGGCCGGAGACGTGCCCGTCACCGTCGGAGCCGTCGTATCACCACCGGGACCGCTGCTGGGGTCGTAGGAGTGCCAGTACCGGCTCGTGGCGTTCACATCGGCGAGCAGCAGCAGACCGCTGTTGGCCGTGCCCCGCGCCGCACTGTTGAGGTTCTGCTTCGTCGACGTCACGTTGTGCACGTACTGGTCGGCATCCACGATGCGGGCGGTCTTCGCGGTGGTGAAGTTGATGCTGTTCAGCGGCGTGGACTTCTCGTAGATCGCGCCTCCCGAGCTTGTGCAGACACCAGCGTTCGTCGTGCCGCTCGGCTTCGGATAGGTAGCGAAGGTACGCAGCCTTTGCGTGCTCTCATCAATCAGGACGATCACCCGGTTCGGGCACTCCGACACAGTCGCGATCGTGTGCGACGACCACGTCGTACCGTCGAATGCCAACAGCTGGATCAGCGGCTCAGAGGCCGACGTGAATGACGTCTTAGTAGCGGCGAAAACCCGGGAATTCGAGGAGTCCAGCCACTTCAGGTTCATATGGTCATCACCGGTGCGCGGCCCCTTCACCACCGCCACAGGAGTGGTCCAGGCGGTGTTCGCCGCTCCATCGACGCGGGAGCTCCAGTACATGCCGTCGGTGGCATCACCGACCTGCCGGCTCCACATCAGACCGATCTTGCCGGGCCCGAACGCGATCAGAGCCGAATTGTCGTCTACAGACACGCTGCCCAACGACGAAGGATGCGGGAACGGGGTACCCCATGTCGTGCCGTCCGTGCCAGTGACGTTCAGATAGATCCGGTTGTCCTGCTGCCAGGTGGCCCACACCCGGCCACTGGAGTCCTTGTCGATGGACATGGTCTCAACTTTGTGGTTGTGGATGTTTCTGGAACTTAGCAGCGAGTAGGTCTTCGTATTCGAGTTGTAGCTGTAACGCCGCATCGTCGTCGGGAAGTTCGGCTCTGCCGGCAAGCCGTCGTTGACGAACCGATAGCTCGCCACATACAACGTTGTCCCGTCCCACAGCACGTCATGATGGGTGTTCGCCCGTGTCTCCGTCGCTACACCCGTATTAGCCCACGAATTCGTCGCCGCATTGAACCGGAAGATGTGAAAATCCGAGCTACCGGTGTCCCACAGGTTCCCCCACCAGATCCCGTCGTTGAACCACAGCGCATTTGTCTGCCGCTTCGTTCCCGTCGGCGTCCCTGTCCCCACGTGTGATGCAGCGTCAACACCAACATCACCCGGAGCCGCCGTCGCCGTCACCGGCACCACCAGGACACCCAGCGCAAGCAACAGCGCTGCCAGCAACGCAGGGAGCCCCGGATTCCGTGACGCGCGCAGGCGAAGACCAGCTGAGCGATCACCCCCCTGCCTTAGGCCGGGCCAGGATGTCCTGCGACCTCTACCACTCCCGCCCGTGGGAGGGAATGCAGGGTCCAGTAACATTGCTCCCGGGAGTTGAACGTCGGCCTGTATAGGGATGCTCACTAGCCTCACCACTTTTTGGAGTTGTCTGCCTATGCCAGACCAGAGCAACCCTCCAAGTCGGCTTCGAATAATCGAAGCGCCTGCCGCCGTGGTCCTGGCAACTTGCGTGCACTCCCCCTCGGAACATGTTCTGGTGAACAACTTGTAAAAAGCTTGGCGTTTCCTGAACGAGCCCCAGTTTTGGGGGTCCAGCATCCTTGGGGTGAGAGCTAGGACGGCTGGTACTCCCGGTGCAGCATGCGCATGTGTTCCTCGGCCAGCTTGATCATGGCCTGCGTCGCCGGGGAAAGACTGGCCGGGTCCCGGCTGATGATCGCAAAGGTTTCGATCAGGGGCGGGTCGAGGCTGACCCAATTGAGTTTCTTGGTGTAGCCGAGGGCTTCGGCAACCGGAACGGAAACCACTGCTCCGGCTGTCCCTGCCGCAGCCACTGACAGTGCGGCGGAGCCAGTTTCCACTTCGATATCCGGCGTGAAGGGCATCCCCAGGGTCTGGGCCCGCTCGCTGAGTTGGCGCCGGGTGGGGTCGTTTTGCGCCCACCCGGAATCGGGGAGGACCAGCGGCCGCTGCAGCAGCCCCTCGATGGTGACCGGTTCGGTCAGTGCGGGTTTGGTATGGAAATAGGCCGCTTCGCAGGACCAGAGGACGTCACCGATGGTAAGGCCGCGGGCATCGATCGGCAGTGCCACCACCCCGGCTTCAAGGCGCCCGGATCTGACCTGATCGGCCACCTGCGCTGAGTTCCACCCGACTACCCGCACATGGATGTTCGGATGCTGGGCGCGGAAGGCCGGGACAAGCCCGGACAGGACGTACTGACCGCTATTGAACATCCCGAATGCAACGGTGCCCTCTTCACGGTCGCGAATCCCGGAGACCGAGTGCATCGCCGTTTCGTAGTCGCGTGCCACTTTTCGGGCATGGGGCAGGAAACGCTGGCCGGCTTCCGTCAGCGTGAGCCCCTGCTTGGCACGCGTGAAGAGCGCGACGCCGAGGCCCTGTTCCAATTTTCGGATCTGCTCTGACAGCGTGGGCTGGGAAATACCCAGCTCTTCGGCGGCCTGCGTCAACGATCCGGCAGCTGTCGCCGCCAGGAAGTAGTTGACCTGAAGGATGGTCACGGCGACTCCTTTCCTCGAGTGCTGCCAGTCTATAGGCGGCTTCTTGAAATCGCATAGATAGAGCCTATGGATAGACCTACCGGCTCATGTTTCCCGCTTGTTTAACATCCGGAAATTCTTCGGATGACTCTTGTAATCCAAAGGTGATCCTGATTACATCTTTCTTATCCCAAGATAAAACCTATGGATAGCCGGGAGGCTCATGTCATGGAAACTGCAACAGTGCCCGCCACGTCACCACCCACTTTGGGTGCGGTGCACGTGGCGGGCCTCCACAAGTCCTACGGCAAGCACACCGTCCTTACCGACATAAACCTGCAGATGACCGAAGGAGAGGTCGTCTCAATCATCGGCCCCTCCGGAGCCGGAAAGAGCACCTTCCTTCGGTGCCTGAACTACCTGGAAGTCCCGACGGCGGGAACCATCACCATCGATGGAACAACGGTGGACGCCCACGCGAAACGTCCGGACCGAAGGAGCCTGGACAGGCTACGACGGGTCACAGGAATGGTCTTCCAGGGGTTCAACCTCTTCCCCCACCTGACCGTGATGGAGAACATCACCCTTCCCCAGGTAAAGGTCCTGGGCCGCAGCCGTGAAGAAGCCCGCGCCGTCTCCGAATCCCTGCTTGCCAGGGTGGGCCTGGCAGCCAAGAGCGACCAGCACCCTTCCCGCCTCTCCGGAGGCCAGCAGCAGCGCATCGCCATTGCCCGCGCTCTGGCCCTGACGCCGAAGGTGATGCTGTTTGACGAACCCACTTCTGCCCTGGACCCGGAACTCGGCCTCGAAGTCCTCGCCGTCATGCGCGACCTCGCCGATGAGGGCATGACCATGATCGTTGTTACCCACGAAATGCAGTTCGCCCGCGACGTCTCGGACCGGGTCATGGTCATGGCCGACGGGCAAGTGCTCGAAGTCGGTCCGAGCCAGCAGGTCATGACGGCCCCCGCGCACGAACGGACAAAGAAGTTCCTTCGCGCCGTATTGGACCGGTGACCCCAATGCTCACGCAGATCGCTTCCGGTATCGGCCTGACCGCCTACATCACCCTGGTGTCCCTGGGCATCGGTGGTGTGCTCGCCCTGCCACTGGTCGCCGCCCGCCGCTCCACATGGACACCCCTCCGGGTCGCCGCAACGCTGTACATCGACGTCGTCCGGGCCATTCCGCCCATCACCTGGCTGTTCCTCATGTACTTCGGACTCCCCCAGTACGCCCTCCGGCTGGACTCCGTGTCCGCATCCGTCCTGGGCTTCTCCGTCATCGCTTCGGCCTACATGGCAGAAACCTACCGCTCGGGCCTGCTCGGCATTTCCCGCGGCCAATGGGAAGCGGCCACAGCACTGGGTATGGGCTTCTTCGCCACCACACGCAGCATCATCACCCCGCAGGCCTTCCGGGTGACCCTCCCGGCAGTCGCCGCCTACGCGATCGCGCTGCTCAAGGATTCGGCCCTGGCTTCCACCATCGGAGTCCACGAAATCACCTACCAGGCCAGTGCCGTTTCCCGCGCCACCCACCAGGGCCTCCTTGCCTTTTGCATTGCCGGAGCCCTCTACATCGCCATGAGTGTGCCGCTGGCCTTCGCCGCCCGGCGGGTTGACCGCAGCCTCCGCCAGAAACTCGAGGTGGCCTGATGAGCATTTTTGACCAATGGATCGATTGGCTCCCCGCGCTGACCCCCGGGCTCGGCATCAGCCTCACGCTGACAGGCCTGTGCCTTTTGTTCGGCATGCCCTTTGGCCTGCTGCTGGCACTGGCGATCGAAAGCAGCACCGCTCCCCTGCGCATCGTGGCTCTCGTGCTGGTGGAAATTGGCCGGGGCGCCCCCGCGCTGGTGCTGCTGTACCTGCTGTACTTCGGTCTGCCCGAAAGCGGTGTCACCCTTCCGGCCTTCGCCACAGCCGTGATTTCCCTGTCCTGGACCACCGGCGCCTACTCCAGTGAGCTGTTCCGTTCCGGGATCGCCTCAGTGCCCAGGGGCCAGCGCGAAGCTGCACTGACGTCAGGCCTGCGCGGCTGGACCGGGTTCCGGTACATCATCCTGCCCCAGGCCATCAGGATCTCCACCCCGCCGCTGGCCAGCCTGGCAGTGACGATCTTCCAGACCAGTTCACTCGCCTTCGTCATCGCAGTCCCCGAACTCATGTCCAAGGCCTACGCGCTGGGATCCATCACTTTCCAATACCTCAGCATCTTCTGCCTCACCTCAGTCCTCTATGGCTCCATCACGTTGCTCGCCCTCGCGTTCGTCCGGCTCGGCGAACGCCGCCTCAACCGGTACCTCTAAGCACATCCCCAACCATTTCAGCCCTCCCGACAAGGAAGACCCACAGTGAAAACAACCCCCGCCTGGATCCGCAAAACCGCTCCCCTCAGCCTCAGCGCGGCCGCCGGCCTGCTCGCCCTCGCCCTCTCGGGCTGCAGTCCCACCGCAGGTGCCGCCGTCGACCCCTCCTGTACCCCAAAACACCAGTTCAGCACCATCACCAAAGGCACGCTGACCGTCGCGGCCTATGACTTCGCCCCCCACCTGAAGCTCGAGGGCAACCAGATCACCGGAGTGGAAGGCGATCTCCTCAACGAGATCGCCAAACGGGAATGCCTCACCGTCAGCGTCGAAGCCTCCGGAGGCGCCGGCGCCGCCATCCCCGCAGTCCAGGCGGGGCGCGCCGACCTGGCAGCAAGCGACTGGTGGCGCACCAAGGCAAGGGCAAAGCTCGTGGCCCTCAGCAACCCCGTCTACCTCGACCAGGGCGCCCTGGTATCGGTCGCCGGCTACAAGACGGTCGCAGAGCTCGACGGCAAGAAGATCGGTTCCGTGTCCGGCAACCTCTGGAACGACGAATTTGCGCAGGTCTTTGGCGACAAGTTCGCCGTCTACCAGGATCCGGAAGCCGTCTTCAACGACCTCGCCGCCGGCCGCATCGACGCCGTCATCGACAGCGTCGGAGCCACCACGGCACGCTTCGAATCCAACCCCATCAAGGATGCCAAGATCATCCCGCTTCAGCCCGATCCCCGCATCCCCGTCACGGCTCACCCCGGCCAGCTGAACTGGCCCACCAAGCTGGACAGCCCCGAACTCACCAAAGCCATCAACGAGAACATCGAGGAACTGCGCAAGGACGGAACCATCGCCGGGCTGCTGAAGAAATATGGCATGGATCCCAGCGCCGCTGAAGTCGGCGAACCGAACATGCTCTAAGCCGTTACGCCACTAATCACAAAGGAACAGCCACAATGACTGAGCACAACGAGCGGGTCGCACTTGTCACCGGAGGCGCCCGGGGTCAGGGCGCAGCACACGCAGAAGCCCTCGCCTCATCAGGGCGGCGGGTCGTGATCGCCGACGTCCTGGACGAGGTGGGTGAAAAGACGGCGGCGGCCCTGGCCGAGAAGGGCCACGCCGTTCGTTACATCCACCTTGACGTCACCGATGAAGCGGCCTGGGCGGCCGCCGTCGAAAATATCGAAAAGCACGACGGCGGACTGGACACCTTGGTCAATAACGCCGGCATCATCCGCGTCACCCCGCTGAACGAACTGAACGTTGCCGAGTGGGATCTGATCCACAAGGTGAACACCACCTCGGTGCTGCTCGGAATGAAGGCCGCCTTCCCGGCCATGGCGCGGCGTGGCGGGGGCACCATCATCAACGTCGCCTCCACCGCAGCCCACCGAGGTGCCGAAGCCTACGGCGCATACTCCGCGTCAAAAGCGGCCGTCCTGGCCCTCACCCGCGCCGCCGCCCTGGAATACGCACCCCACAACATCCGGGTAAATTCCATCAGCCCGGGAGGCGTCGAAACGCCCATGAACGGTGACGAGCCCGCCGGCGGCACATCCTCCAGCGCACCGCTGGGCCGCCGCGCCCGGCCCGAGGAAATCTCCCCGCTGGTGGTGTACCTCGCCTCCGAGGCATCATCTTTTGCCACCGGCGCGGACTTCCTCATTGACGGCGGGGTGACGCTGCGATGACCAGGTACTGCGTGATTGGCGCCGGAGCCGCGGGGATTTCGGCCCTCCAGCAGCTGCGCGAGGCAGGCTACGACGTCGACTGTTTCGAAAAGACCGACAGGGTCGGAGGCCACTGGCACACCGACTATGACGCCCTCCACCTGATCACGTCCCGGGACATGACCCATTTCGAGGACTTCCCGATGCCGGCGCACTATCCGCATTTCCCGCGCCGGGACCAGGTCCGGGAGTATTTGGAGTCCTATGCCCGGCACCACGGCCACTACGACATCATCCGGTTCAACACCGCCGTCAACTCGGTGGTGCCGATCCCGGCAGACGGCCCCGCCGGGTCCGCGGGCTGGACGGTGACCCTCGCAACCGGTGAGAGCATCGACTACGACGGTGTCCTCGTGGCCAACGGCCACCTCTGGGACCAGAAAATCCCTGCCTTCCCCGGAACCTTCACCGGACAACAGATCCACTCCGGCTCCTACCGCAACGTCGAGGACATCGAGGGAACCCGGGTGCTGGTGGTCGGCGCCGGGAACTCGGGCTGCGACCTGGCCGTCGACGTTGCCCAGCACAGGCTCGAAGCGGACATCGTCATCCGCGAAGGCACCTACTTCCAGCCGAAGACCTACTTCGGCAAGCCCCGCCAGGAAGTTGCATTCCTGGCCCAGTTCGCCCCGGACGAGCAGGATCTGATCAACCGGCTCCTGGCCCGTGTCTCCATAGGCGAATGGCAGAATTACCCCGGCATGCCCGAACCCAAGCATCGCACCCTCGCGGAGGGCAGCACGGTGGTGAACGACCTGCTGCTGTACTGGATCCACCATGGCCGCGTCGGCATCATGCCCGGCATCGAGGGCTTCGACGGCACAACCGTGCGCTTCACCAACGGCACGTCCAAGAAATACGACACCATACTCTGGGCAACGGGCTTTCACGCCAGCCTGCCGTTCATCGACGAGACCCTCCTGAGCCGCCGCGGCGGGGTCCCGTTGCGGTATGCCGGCGGCATTGTCCCAGCGACCCTGGAAAAGCTGTATCTCATCGGAATGAGCGCCCCGCGCGGTCCGCAAATTCCGGTCTACGGGGTGCAGGCAAAGGCTGCCCTGCAGATGATCGAACTGCACGAAACGGCCGGCAAGGGCGGAGCAGGAATTGCGGCTTACCTCTCGGCCCTGCAGGCCGCCGACGACAGAATCGACATAGTCCGCGCGGTCTGGGAAGAGCAAATGGCAGACACCCGCCGGCTGCTTGCGGCCTACCCGAAAGCGCGGATGGTTCCGGCCCGGGAAAACGTCAACGCGGCATAGGTGAACCCGCAGGCGCCGGCCTGGCCGTCCAGGCCGGGCCGGGCCGGTGCCTCACTGCGCCCAGGGTGAACCGGCTACGAGCCCTTGCGTTCCCGCGGCCTGGTGTTCTGCAGGAGTGAGATGTGCCGATGGGCATGCTTGATAAATTCTCGGGTCGCCGGTGAAATCGAGCCGTTGATCCGTGTGATGAAGGCGAAGTGCTCGTGGAAGGCCGGCTCGAGCGGGACATGCCCGAGTCCGTGCTGCTGAAGCATCGACTTGGCCACATGGTACGAAACCAGGGAATCTCCGACGCCCTGCGCAGCCAACTCCACGGCGTGCGTTTGGAACTCCACCTCGGCGATGGGGTCCAGGGTGACTCCTGCGTGCTGGGCACGCTCGGTCAAGGAAAGCCGAAGCGGGTCCGAATCGGACCACCGCGCCTCGGACAGGATCAGCGGGGCTGTCGCCAGCTTTTCGATCGACATGGGGCCCTGCAGGCGTCCCGGATCGGCGCTGACATAGACCACCTCGTCGCGAAGGACTGGAGGCCCAACCGAGAGGCCCCGGTCATCCACCGGAAGCTGCACGAGTCCGGCTTCCAGTTCACCTGAGCGCACGGCGTCCGCAACCTCCGAAGAGTTCAGGCCCACCACGCGGATTTTGACCAGCGGATACTGTTCGTGGAAGTCACGGATGAGGCCGGTCAGCAGGTACAGGTGCGCGCTGTTGAACGTGCCGAACGACACCGTGCCGCCCTGCAGGGTGCGCACTTCCCGAACCAGGTCAGTCAGGCCATCCACCTCCGCCAGCGCACGCTGCGCGCTGGGCAGCAGCAGCCGCGCTGCTTCCGTGAGCTGCAGCTCCCGGTTGGTGCGGGTGAACAGCTTCACCCCGAGGCTCTGTTCCAGCCGGCGGATCTGCTCGGACAGGCTCGGCTGCGCGATGTGCTCCGCCTCAGCGGCCGCGGACAGGGTCTTGTGCTTCGCGGCGGAGAGAAAGTAGCGGAGCTGCTGGAGCGTGAGATTAGACATAGGCGTTTCCTTGAGGAAGGGTCGTGAATTGAGTCTACACCTCGAGCAAAACTCTCCGTACTGTTGATTTCACTCGCCGGTGACGGCAATCACACCCAGCCGAATCCGGCCTATTTCCACCTGACTTAGGACTACGCCATGACTGCGACAACTGCTGCTCCGTCCGCGCATCTCATAGACGACGGACCACTCACCAGGTATCACCGCCGGCTCATTGCTGCCTGCTCAGGCGGTCCATTCCTGGACGGCTACCTGCTCAGCATCGTGGGCGTGGCCCTGACCGGCGCCAGCGCAGAGCTGGGGCTTGGTTCGGTGGAGCTGGGCCTCGCAGGAGCCGCATCCCTGGTGGGCCTGTTCCTTGGAAGCCTGGTCCTGGGCCCCATCACCGACCGCATCGGCCGGAAGATGATGTACACCGTGGACCTGCTGGCCATGGTGATCGCCTCCGCCGCCTGCCTGTTCATCGATGACGGCTTCCAGCTGATCCTCCTCCGCCTGATTGTGGGCCTGGCCGTCGGCGCCGACTACCCGATTGCCACAGCGCTCCTGACCGAATGGATGCCCAAGAGCCGCCGCGGTGCAATCATCGGCTGGCTCTCCACCATCTGGCTGGTGGGGGCCATCGTCGCCTACCTGGTGGGCTTCCTGCTCTCGAGTGCCTTTGGGCCGGAGGCCTGGCGGTGGATGCTGGCAAGCGGCGCGGTGTTCGGCATCCTTGTGATGCTTCTGCGCTTCGGCGCCCATGAGTCGCCGCGCTGGCTGGTAGCCAAGGGCCGGTTCGAAGAAGCCCGCGAAGCTCTCTCCAAGGCACTCGAACGCGACGTCACCACCGAGGAAGTACGCGCGCTCATCGCCACGGACGAACCCGGGACCACGTCCGGCTTCGGCACGCTGCTCAAGGCCCCCTTCCTGAAGCGGACCCTGTTCTGCGGCCTGACCTGGATGTGCATCGCCCTGCCGCAGTTCGCGCTCTTCACCTACGGACCCATCATCCTGTCCCAATTCGGTCTGGCCCACGGCGGTGCCGAGGAAACCCTCGGCCAGATCGTCCTGAACCTGGGCTTCCTGATCGGCACCCTCCCGGCCCTCCGCTGGGTTGAAACCCTGGGCCGGCGCCCGCTCATGATCTGGACGTTCGTGGCAGCGGCGGTGTTCCTCCTCCCGCTGGGACTCTGGCCGGAAGGCCCCGCCTGGCTCGTCATGGTGTTCTTCTTCCTCTTCACCCTGGCCAGCGGCGCTGGAACCATCCTCGTGTTCATCTACCCCAACGAGCTGTTCCCCACCAGCGTCCGGGCCTCCGCCGTCGGACTCGCAACGGCCATCAGCCGCATCGGTGCCGCCATCGGCACGTACATGGTGCCGCTCTCGCTCAGCGGCCTCGGCACCGGCCCCACCATGATGATCGGCGTCGGCCTGACGATCCTCGGCCTGCTGATCACCATCGCCTGGGCCGAAGAGACCCGCAACAAATCCCTCAGTTCACTCACCACCCAGATCCTGACCACGGTCAAGGGCTAAGAGATCCAAGGAAAGCCACCATGAACAACACATCCCCTCGCGTCGCCCTCGTCACAGGCGCCGGCAGCGGCATGGGCCGGAGCACCGCCGAAGTCTTCCTCAGCGAAGGCTGGCACGTGATCGCCGTCGACGTCACCGCACCCGAATTCAACGGTCATTCCACACGGGTGACCCCGCTGGTGGCCGACGTCCGGGACCGCGCCTCCCTGCAAGCAAAGCTCGACGACGTTCTGCCGGAGTTGGGCGGCTCCATCCACGCCGTCGCCAACATCGCAGGTGTCTACCCGCCGTCGAGCCTGGACACGTACACCGAGGAGCTTTACCGCCTGGTCTTCGACGTCAACGTTCTGGGCGTTCTCAATGTCATGGCAGCCGCAGCGAGGTCCATGCCTGAAGGATCGGCGATGGTGAACTTCGCGTCAGTGGACGGCTACCACGTATCTCCTGGCCAGCTGGTCTATGGAGCGTCCAAGGCCGCCGTCATCATGATCACCAAGGCCACGGCGCTGGAACTGGCCGACCGGAAAATCCGCGTCAACGCGATCGCGCCGGGCTGGGTGGACACCCCCGGAAACCGGGCCACCGGCCGCATGGAAGCCGCCGCGGCTGCGATCCCGGTGGGCCGGGTGGCCCAGCCGGAGGAAATCGCCCGCTGGGCCTGGCTCCTCACCGGCAGTGACGCGGCCGGCTTCATGACCGGCGAAACCGTCACCCTCTCCGGCGGCGACGTCATCCGCTAACTGGTTCCAACCCCTCCTACCTGAACGGACAACACCATGACCCGCTACTGCGTCATCGGTGCCGGCGCCGCCGGCATCTCAGCCCTCCAGCAACTGCGCCAGGCAGGCTACGACGTCGACTGCTTCGAAAAGAGCAGCCGCGTCGGCGGCCACTGGCACACCGACTACGAGGCGCTGCACCTCATCACGTCCCGCGAAATGACCCATTTCGAGGACTTCCCCATGCCGGCGCACTACCCGCACTTCCCCCGCCGGGACCAGGTCCGCGACTATATCGAGTCCTACGCCCGCAAGCACGGCCACTTCGACATCATTCAGTTCAACACCGAGGTCCTGTCCGTCACCCCTGTTCCCACCGACGGCACCACCGGCTCAGCCGGCTGGACGGTCACCACATCCAACGGCTCTGAAACGTACGACGGCGTCATCGTCGCCAATGGCCACCTCTGGGACAAGAAAGTCCCCCAGTTCCCGGGCGAATTCACCGGAAAGCAGCTCCACTCCAGCGAGTACAACAACGTCAGGGACGTCGACGGCAGCCGGGTGCTGGTGGTGGGCAACGGCAACTCCGGCTGCGACCTTGCCGTGGACGTGGCCCAGCACCGTCTGGAGGCGGACATCGTGATCCGTGACGGCGTCTACTTCCAGCCCAAAACCTACTTCGGCAAGCCGCGCCAGGAAGTCCAGTTCCTCGCCGGCTTCCGCCCCGACGAGCAGGATCTTATCAACCGGCTCCTGGCCCGTGTCTCCATCGGCGAGTGGAACAACTATCCAAGCATGCCTGAGCCCAGGCACCACACCCTGGCCGAGGGCAGCACGGTGGTCAACGATCTCCTGCTCTACTGGGTGCACCACGGCCGCGTTGGCATCGTCCCGGGCATTGAGCGCTTCGAAGGCAAGACCGTCCACTTCACCGATGGCACGGCCCGCGAGTACGACACCATCCTTTGGGCGACCGGCTTCCACTCGAGCCTGCCGTTCCTTGACAGCACCCTGGTCCCGCGCAGGAAAGGCGCTCCGGTCCGGTACGGCGCCGGAATCGTTCCCGAGGGCCTGGAGAAGCTCTACTACGTGGGCATGATCGCTCCGCGCGGCCCGCAGATTCCCATCTACGGCATGCAGGCCAAGCTCGTGGCCAGGATGATCGGCCTCCACACCCGTGCCGGCGGGAACGGGGCCAGCATCGGCACCTACATCTCCGGACTGCAGGAGCCCGAGGACCGGATCGACATCGTCCGCGACATCTGGCTCGACCAGATGAAGGACACCGAACGCCTCCTGCACGCCTTCGAGGCCGCCCAGTCCGCCCCCGTTCCGGCGACCTCGAACGCCTAAGCCGCGGACCGCCGTCGTACGTCTTCCCACCCAACCAGACACAGAAGGAGTTCCCTGATCACCATGGCAGCGCAGCTGACGAGAGCTTCCTCGATGTCCTGGACGGGCTGCACGGCTCGCCGATCCAGACCGTCGTCTGCCGCCACGAAGGCGGAGCCGCCTATATGGCAGGATTCGACGCCGATGGTGCTGTTCGTGGGCCTCCAACTCCGCAACCCGGATTTCGCCATGATGGCACGCGCCTTCGGCGGGTTCGGCATCCGCGTCCACGAGGACGTGGATGTCCCCGCAGCACTGGCAGCCGCCTTCGACGCCATCGAGCATGACAACGTTTTCGCCCTGATCCATCTCGTCGTGGAACAGCGCGTCAAGGCCTACTAACGCTTTCCAACCCAAGGAGTCACGTCATGAAATCCCGCACCGCCCTGCTGGACCGCAAGCCCGTATTGGATGCGTGTTCTCCCCCGCGAATCGGTTCCCTGCCCGCCATCAACGCATTACCGTTGGGTCCGGACTGCGACGACGATTGCCCCTTCTGCCAGGGCCCCGAAACCGACTGACCGGTTCCTTGACGATGGGTTCTCGTCCAGGAAGCGGAGCCGCAGCAATGGAATTGGCAGTCGAACGCATCGTGACGGTCTTCCGGGAAACCGGGACCGCCTACACATTTCAGCTGGCAGAGGCCATGGCAGCCGCTGGCGTCGGACTGGGGCTGGAGCCTGAAACTGCCGTGCTTGTGGCCAGGGAAACTGTGGCCGGTGCAGGTTTCCTGCTCGCCGAGGACGGCGCAAACCCGGCCGCCCTCCGCAGCGAGATGGCCAGCCGGGGCACCATGACGGAACGCGCCATTGCAGTCTTCGACGAGCTTGGCCTTCTGTCGCTGGTGGCAGCGGGCCTACGCTCGGCCGTCGAGCAGGAAGCGACGCAGCGCGGGTAACGTTCAGACGCTGCGCCAAGCAGGCATCCGGTGAGTCGCCAGCCGGAAAGTCGAAAGGCCCTCACCTTAGGTAGTAAAACCGCAGGTCAGGGCCTTGCAAGAGCCCCCTGTCGGATTCGAACCGACGACCCCCGCTTTACAAGAGCGGTGCTCTGGCCAACTGAGCTAAGGAGGCGTGCCCGTCAGGGCTGGCGCCGCTATGGCGCTAGATAAGGTTAGCCCAAGGACCGCCCGCCCGTAAAAACGGACGCCCGGCAAGAAACGAGCCGACGGTGAAACGAACAGCGGCCCGGCCCCGGAAAAATCCGGAGACCGGGCCACTGCCCAAAAAACGCTTAGGCCTTGGCCTTGATGGCGGCGTCGACGAAGGCCGGGAATTCGGTCTGCGCGCTGTCGCCCTTGCCCCACTGCTTGCCGTCTACGAGGACCGTCGGGGTGCCGGTCACGCCAATGGCTGCGGCTTCCTGGGTGGTGTACTTGACCCACGGGCGGTATGTCTTGTTCTCGACGCAGGAGCTGATGTCCTTTGCGCCGGTGTCCGTGGCCAGCTTCTTCAGTTCGTCGTCGGAGAGCCCGGCACTGCCTTCAGCAGGCTGCTTGTCGAAAAGTGCGTTCACGAAGTCCGAGTACTTCTCCGGGGATTCGTTCACCACGCAGGCGGCGGCGTTGGCTGCGCGGGAGGAGTAATTGGTGGAGGAGCGGCTG
Source organism: Arthrobacter sp. NPDC056493 (assembly GCF_042795115.1). NCBI lineage: Bacteria > Bacillati > Actinomycetota > Actinomycetes > Micrococcales > Micrococcaceae > Arthrobacter > Arthrobacter sp. NPDC056493. The sequence continues at coordinate 43,893 of NZ_JBHTSL010000035.1, forward strand.
TCCAGGAAGCCCAGGGCACGGTACTCCACGGTGATCTTGCCTTCGTCGCGGAGCTTCGTCAGGGTCTCGTTGTACGTCGCCTCAAAGTTCTTGCAGACGGGGCAGATGAAGTCGATATAAAGGACCACCTTGACGGGCTTGCCCTTTTCGGCTTCCGCGCCCGGCGCCGTGACGGTCGCAGGCGCCGAGGCTGCCGGCGACGGAATGTCCGCGACGTTCACGTTGGCGGCGGCGGACTTTGCCACCTCGGTGCCCTTGAGCAGCGTGATGCCGCCGTGGACGTTGCCGTTGGCCGGGGTGGGACCCTGGTCCGCGACCGGCGCGTTGTTCTTAAGGCTGGTGGTCACCACCAGCGCGACGACGGCGAGGATGGCCACGACGGCCACCACGATGCCCCAGCCAATGAGCAGTTTGTTCCGCTTGTCCTTTTTAAGCTTCGCCTCCCGGATTTCGCGGGCTTTCTCGCGGGCCTCGGCTGTGCGTTCTGCTTTGGACTGGCGGGGTTCGTTTGCGGGGCTCATTAGTTCCTCGTGTCGTACGGACAGGTGCGGGCCACCAGGGGCAACTCCCCCAGTTTAGGGGAGAACCCTGGAGCTTGCGCTTTCAAGTATTCGTGTCAGCCTGCCCAACGGACGAATGGCCCGTAAGATTCCGGCCCGATAGGGTTGATGGAAGTCACAAGCAACCTTAGGGAGCCCCAATGTACGGAGCCGTAAGCGACAAATCCGACACAAAAACGGAAAGCTCGGCCCTGCCCGGCGGCAGCTCGGACGCCACCAAGGATGCCACCAAATACGACTTCATGGTGGTCTCCAACCGCCTGCCGGTGGACCGCTGCGCACCCGGCGAGCCCGGCGACGACGGCTCCGGCTGGCGGCGCTCGCCCGGCGGTCTGGTCACCGCCCTTGCTCCGATGATGACCCGGACGGACGGCGCCTGGGTGGGCTGGCACGGTGCCGCCGATGAGACGGTCGAGCCGTTCAGCCACGGAGGCATGGACCTTGTCCCGGTGCAGCTCAGCAGCGATGACGTTGAGCTGTATTACGAAGGCTTCTCCAACGCAACACTGTGGCCCCTGTACCACGATGTCATCGCTCCGCCCGACTTTCACCGGACCTGGTGGGACGCGTACCGCAGGGTGAACAGAAGGTTCGCCGACGCCGTCGTCCGTACTGCCGATGAGGGCGCAACCGTCTGGGTGCAGGACTACCAGCTCCAGCTGGTGCCGCGCATGCTGCGCCAGGCGCGGCCGGACCTGAAGATCGGGTTCTTCAACCACATCCCGTTCCCACCACCGGAAATCTTTGCCCAGCTTCCCTGGCGACAGGCCATCATCGACGGGCTGCTGGGGGCCGATCTGGTGGGCTTCCAGCGCAGCAGCGACGCCGGCAACTTCATGCGTTCGGCCCGGCGCTTCCTCGGCGCCAGCGTCAAGCAGCAGCAGGTCCACGTCAAGGACTCCGACGGCGAGCACACGCACATCGCGCGGGCCCAGGCCTTCCCCATTTCCATCGACGTCCAGCACATCTCTGAACTGGCCCGGAAGCCCGAGATCATCGAACGCTCCCGCCAGATCCGGCAGGACCTCGGCAATCCCAAGACCATCCTCCTGGGCGTGGACCGGCTGGACTATACGAAGGGCATCGGCCACCGCCTCAAGGCTTACGAAGAGCTCCTGAAGGAGGGAAAGCTCAAGGTGGGCGACGCGACGCTGATCCAGGTTGCCAGCCCCAGCCGCGAGCGCGTTGAGCAGTACCGGCTCCTGCGTGAAGAGGTCGAAGGCACCGTGGGCCACATCAACGGCACCTACGACACGATCGAAAACACGGCGGTCCGCTACCTGCACCACAGCTATCCCGTCGAGGAGATGGTGGCGCTGTACCTGGCAGCGGACGTCATGCTGGTCACCGCCCTGCGCGACGGCATGAACCTCGTGGCCAAGGAATACGTCACAGCCCGCACCAACAACGACGGCGCGCTGGTGCTCAGCGAATTCGCCGGCGCCGCGGACCAGCTCAAGCAGGCGCTGCTGATGAACCCGCACGATATCGACGGCCTCAAGGACGCCGTGATGCGGGCCGTCAACATGGCCCCCAAGGAGGCCGCGCGGCGCATGCGCTCCATGCGCAAGCAGATCCTGGACCACGACGTCGACCACTGGTCGGCCGACTTCCTGAACGCTCTCCACGAGAAGGTGGTCCGCGATGACTCCTGAAGCAGAGCACATCGATGAGGCCGGCAGCACCCGGCTGACGCTGCCACCCGAGCTGCTGGAGGCCGTGCGCCGCATCGCCGGCACGGAGCACCTGCTGGTGGCCATGGACTTTGACGGCACCATCTCACCCATCGTTGACCGCGCCGGGGACGCGCGCCCGCTCCCCCGCTCGGCTGCCGCCTTCGCCGAACTGACCGCACTGCCGCGTACGACGACGGCACTCATCTCCGGGCGGGCCCTGGACAGTTTGCGCGCGGTCGCCTCCCCTCCGGAGGAGACCCTGCTGATCGGAAGCCACGGCGCCGAGGCGTGGCTGGGTCCGGGCTCGGCGCCGTTGACCCTGGACCCCGAGCAGCTGTCACTCCTTGAGGAGGTCAGGGGCATCCTGACCGAGATCGCGGAACTGGCTCCCGGGACCGTGCTGGAGGAAAAGCCTGCCGGCGTTGTGCTGCACACGCGGCTGGCGGCGGACGACGTTGCAGAGGATGCCGTCGCGGCCGCCCGCGCCGCGCTTCAGAACCGGCCAGGCGTCTACCTCAAGAACGGCAAGCGCGTCCTGGAAACGTCCGTGGTGCACGCGTCCAAGGGCGAGGGCGTCGATTTCCTCCGCCAGGCCACCGGAGCCACCGGGGTGCTCTTCGCCGGCGACGACACCACCGACGAGGATGCCCTGGCCCGCCTCGCTCAGGACGACGTGGGAGTGAAGGTGGGCCTCGACTTCACCCAGGCGCAATTCCGGGTGGAGGCACCTGTCCACATCGCCGAACTCCTTGAGGCGCTGCTGCGGGAACGCCGTAAGGCCCTCGCGGCCGCCTCCTGACGCCGCACACAGGCACCCTTGTGGGGCATCTCATATGTGACGTCCGTAACATTTTGTCCGATTCGCGATAAATCTGACATACTCTTCTTTGTGATGTGGCGCACAGGAACCGTGCGGCGTCACTCGATGCTCCTCGGCCCCTGCCGGGGAGTCATCATGTAGGGCACAACTGAATTACATGAACCATTCACTACGGATCGTCCGGCACGTACCTGCCGGTGAAGGGATTGATAACTGTGGCAACAGTTACTTTTGACAACGCTACGCGTCTGTACCCGGGCACAGAAAAGCCCGCTGTTGACAAGCTCAACATCGAAATCGCCGACGGCGAATTCCTGGTCCTCGTTGGACCCTCCGGTTGCGGTAAATCCACCTCCCTGCGCATGCTCGCAGGCCTTGAGGACGTCAACGCCGGCCGGATCCTCATTGGCGACCGCGATGTCACCGACGTTCCGCCGAAGGACCGCGACATCGCGATGGTTTTCCAGAACTACGCCCTGTACCCGCACATGACTGTTGCCGACAACATGGGCTTCGCGCTCAAGATCGCCGGTGTCAGCAAGGAAGAGCGTGCCGAGCGCGTCCGTGAAGCCGCTAAACTCCTGGACCTCGAGCAGTACCTCGACCGCAAGCCGAAGGCACTCTCCGGCGGTCAGCGCCAGCGTGTTGCCATGGGTCGCGCCATCGTGCGTAACCCGCAGGTCTTCCTCATGGACGAGCCGCTCTCCAACCTCGACGCCAAGCTCCGCGTCCAGACCCGCACCCAGATCGCCTCCCTCACCCGCCGCCTGGGCGTCACCACCGTTTACGTGACGCACGACCAGGTCGAGGCCATGACCATGGGTGACCGCGTTGCGGTCCTCAAGGACGGCCTGCTGATGCAGGTGGACACCCCGCGCAACCTGTACGACCGCCCCAAGAACGTTTTCGTTGCCGGCTTCATCGGCTCCCCCGCCATGAACCTGCTGGAACTTCCCGTGGTCGACGGCGGCGTCCAGTTCGGCGGCACCGTTTACCCCGTGCCGCGCAACATCCTTGAAGAGGCCCACGGCCAGACCGTCACCCTGGGTTCCCGCCCCGAAGACCTCGAGACCGCAGCCCAGGGCGAAGGCATCCAGGTTGAGGTCGACGTCGTCGAGGAACTCGGTGCCGACGCTTACGTCTACGGCCACACCACGCTGGACGGCAAGACCCACGACATCGTGGCCCGCGTCGACGGCCGCCGCCCCCCGATGAAGGGCGAGTCCATCTGGGTCCGTCCGCAGTCAGGCCACGTGCACCTGTTCGACACCAAGACCGGCGAGCGCCTGGGCGACTAGTCCCCACCGGCACCCTAACCTCGCTCCGCTTCGGCCAGGGAACCCTGCCGGCGTGGGCCCAAGGTAGCACTGCCTGAAACCGGCGGCGGTCCTCCTCAACCGGAGGGCCGCCGTCGGGCTTTAACCGCTGCCCCTTTAGGCACCCCCTGCAAAATACGGAAGAATTGACCCATGACCGAGGAACACAACGCGCAGTGGCACGACGAACCCACCGACTACGGGCAGATCGGCAAACTGCCGAGGTTCGAAGCGGCCAGCGCCAATGACGACAAGGCAGCCTCGGTCGCAAGCAACCTCAACATCACGGCCGCTGCCGCCGACCCCGAACTCCTCGACCTGCCCTGGCACATCGCGCTTGAGGACTGGCCGGCCGAAAACCTGGCGGCGCTCCCCCGCGGTATCTCCCGGCACATCGTCCGCTTTGCGCACCTGGGCGGCTCCGTCATCGCCATCAAGGAAACGTCCGAGCACGTGGCCCGGCACGAATACCACATGCTCCGCAAGCTCGCCCGGCTGGATGTGCCCTGCGTGGAGCCGGTGGCAGTCATCACCGGCCGCACCACGCCCGACGGCCACCCCCTGAACCCGGTCCTCGTGACCCGGCACCTGAAGTTCTCCATGCCGTACCGTGCGCTCTTCTCGCAGATGCTGCGCAAGGACACGCTCACCCGGCTCATCGACGCCCAGGCGCTGCTGATGGTCCGGCTGCACCTCATCGGCTTCTACTGGGGCGACGTCTCGCTGTCCAACACCCTGTTCCGCCGCGATGCCGGTGCCTTCGCCGCCTACCTGGTGGACGCCGAGACCGGCGAACTGTACCCCGACCTCTCCACCGGACAGCGCGAGTACGACCTGGAGATCGCCCGCGTCAACATCGCCGGCGAACTCATGGACCTCCTCGACGGCGGCCTGATCGAGGAGAAGGTGGACCCCGTGGCCACCAGCGAACTCATCATGGAGAGCTACCGCCGCCTGTGGACTGAGCTGACCGCCAAGGAATCCTTCGAACTGGGCGAGCGCTGGCGCGTCGGCGCCCGCATCCGCCGGCTCAACGAACTCGGCTTCGACGTCGAAGAGTACGCGATCAAGACCACCCAGAACGGCTCCACCATCCAGCTGCAGCCGAAGGTGGTCGACGCAGGCCACCACATGCGCCGCCTGCTGCGCCTGACCGGACTCGACGCCCAGGAGAACCAGGCCCGCCGCCTGCTCAACGACATGGACTCCTTCCGGGCCGACAACAACCCGGAGATGGACGAGGAATACAGCGCGCACCTGTGGGTCAGCCAGATCTTCGAGCCGATCGTCCGGTCGATCCCCCGCGACCTCTCCGGAAAGCTCGAACCCGCCGAAGCCGTGCATGAGGTGCTGGAGCACCGCTGGTACATGTCGGAAAAGCAGGAACGGCACATCCCGCTGGCCGAGGCCGTGCAGTCCTACATCGACTCCATCCTGCGCCACCGCCGCGACGAAGCCGCCATCATGCTGAACCCGGACACGGAGATGCTGAAAATCCTCGCCGTGGAGACCGAGGAGTCGCGGTACGGGGCCGATGAGAGCGAGGACGAGTATCCCGACGCCGACGACTGAGTCTTCTGGCCGGTCCGGCGGGGCCCTGAATCTTGCGGGGCCCGGCCTTAGCCTTATAGATCGCCCCTTGCTTTAGATCGCTTTGCCGGGGTTCAGGATGCCGGCGGGATCGAAGAGGTCCTTGACCCGGCGCTGCAGTTCCCGCAGCGGCTCGGGCTGTTCCAGGCCCAGCCAGCGCAGCTTGTACTGCCCCACGCCGTGCTCGCCGGTGATGGTCCCGCCCATCTCCAGTGCCGCCACGATGGACGCGTCGAGTGCCGTGTTCAGCCGGCGCATGGCACCTGCGTCCACCTCGTCGTTGACGCGGTCGATCCAGAACGTCGGATGCAGGTTTCCGTCACCGGCGTGGGCCACCACTTTCAGCTTCACGTCGTGGGCCTCGGCCAGCGCCTCGAGCGCCGCCACGTAGTCCACCAGCCTGGAGCGCGGCACGGCAATGTCCTCGCCGACCCGGTACTGATCGTCCACCTCGACGCCCCTGCTGTTCCGCCGCAGTTCCACCAGATGCTCCGCCTCCGCGTTGGCCTCCGTGGTCACCACGGCACCGCCGGCTGCCAGGACCTTCCGCACCACGTCGGCCTCCGCCGCCGCCCCGAAACCGTCCGTCTGGACAAGGAGCAGCGAGGCTCCCCGCGCTGCGAGGTCCGAGCCGTGCAGCTCATCCAACTGGGCCAGCGACCCGCCGTCGAGAAGTTCCATGATGGCCGGCTGGACGCGGGCCCTGCCGACGGCGAGCACACCGGCTGCCGCCTGCCGGAAATCAGGGTAGAACGCGGCGATGGTGTGCACCTCGCGGGGCAGGTACTTCAGCCGGACCGTCGCGCCGACCACGATGCCCAGCGTGCCCTCCGAACCCACGAACAGCCCGGTCAGGTCGTAGCCGGCCACGCCCTTGAAGGTCTGGTGCCCGGTATGGAGCAGCGATCCGTCCGCGAGAACCACGTCCAGCGCCAGCACGGAATCCCGGGTCACGCCGTACTTGGCACACCGCAGGCCGCCGGCGTTGGTGGCCACGTTGCCGCCGATGGTGGACATCCTGAAGCTCGCCGGGTCCGGGGCAAACATGAGCCCGTGCGCCGCGGCGGCGTCGTTCAGGTCGGCGTTGATGACGCCGGGTTCGACGACGGCGGTCTCGTCACCCGCGTTAAGCTCCAGAATGCGGTTCATCCGTTCCAGGCCGAGGACGACGCAGCCCTCGCTGGCGTGGGCGCCTCCCGAGACTCCGGTTCCGGCGCCGCGTGGCACCAGCGGCACTTTCCGGGCGGCGCAGGCTTTGACGGCGGCCTGGACGTCGTCGACCGACTCCGCCAAAACAACGGCGGCGGGCAGCCGGTAGTCCACCACGGGGGCCTGATCCACCGCGTAGGCGGCTAGTGCGGCCCGGTCCCGGAGCACTTTCCCCGGCCCCAGGATTGATGTCAGTTCGTCGGCGATGCTGCCCATGGGTCTCCCGTTCGATCACTTTGCTTCAGTCTAGATGTCACCCGGGCCACACTCTGCCCTGCCGGGTCCCTCGCCGGTGGGCCTGCACTGCGCTCATGGAAGCGTTTCCAACTTTGTGATGGTGCTGACGCCGCCACCCGCAAGGTTGACCTGAACTGTCAACCCTCGTGATGGTGTAAGCGCTTTCATTTATGTGCATCCCGCCTTTAGGATTGCCCAATGTCTGTTGACTCGTTTCTGCACCCGGCGTCGCCGCTGGCCGGCGCCCTGACGCCCATCCACGCCCCCGACAACGCACACGGCTGGTGGCGGTCTGCCGTCATTTACCAGGTGTACCCGCGTTCATTCCGGGACATGAACGGCGACGGCATCGGTGACCTGGCAGGGATCACCGCCGAGATGCCGCAGCTTGCCGAGCTCAACGTGGACGCCGTCTGGCTGTCGCCCTTCTACCGTTCTCCGCAGCGCGACGCCGGATATGACGTCAGCGACTATTGCGACGTCGACCCGATTTTCGGCACGCTCGGCGACTTCGACGGCATGGTGGCCGAGGCTAACCGTCTGGGCCTGCGCGTCATCGTGGATCTGGTCCCGAATCACTGCTCGGACCAGCACCGCGATTTCCGGGCGGCACTGGCTGCCGGGCCGGGCAGCCCCGAACGGGACATGTTCATCTTCCGCGACGGCCAGGGCGCCGAGGGTAATGAACCACCCAACAACTGGCAGTCGCACTTCGGCGGCTCAGCCTGGACCCGCACCACCGAACCCGACGGTTCTCCTGGCCAGTGGTACCTGCACCTCTTCGATTCATCGCAGCCTGACTTTAATTGGGACAACCAAGCGGTGCATGACGAGTTTGAGCGCATCCTGCGTTTCTGGCTGGGCCGGGGTGTCTCCGGCTTCCGTGTGGACGTCGCGCATGCCCTTGTCAAAGCACCGGGCCTTCCCGCCTGGGGCGGCCGCGCGGACGGCGCCAGCTCCGACGGGTTCCCCGGACACGAAGCTCCGATGTTCGGCCAGCCGGCCCTGCACGACGTCTACCGTGCGTGGCGCCGGATCCTGGAGGAGTATGGCCCCGACCGCATCCTCTGCGCGGAAGCCAGTGTTGAACTGCCGCGGCTGGCCCACTGGGTCCGTCCCGACGAAATGCACCAGGCCTTCAACTTCCCGTACCTCCACGCAGGGCTGGACCTCCCCCGGCTGCGCCACGTCGTCACCGAATCCCTCACGTGCCTTGATGCAGTGGGCGCGCCGAGCACCTGGGTGCTGTCCAACCACGACGTCGTCCGGCACGCCACCCGCTTTGGGTACGACTGGTCCGGGCCGCGGGACGGCGACGGCATCGGCCCCCTGGACCCCCAGCCGGACGAGGAGCTGGGCAGGACCCGGGCCGCGGCGGCATCCCTGTTCATGCTGGGGCTCCCCGGCGGCGCCTACCTGTACCAGGGCGAGGAGCTTGGCCTGCCCGACGGCATTGATATCCCGGACCGGCAGCGGCAGGACCCGACGTTCGCGCGGTCCGGGGGCGCCCGGCTGGGACGTGACGGCTGCCGGGTCCCCCTGCCGTGGAAGGCGTCCGAGCGCCACGGCGGCTTCGGCGACGGCGACGCGCCTTGGCTCCCCCAGCCGGAGAGCTTCGCGAAACTGGCCCGTGACGCCCAGGCCGGGGACCCGTCGTCGCACTTGAACCTGTACCGCAGAATGCTCACTGTCCGCCGCGAACTGGATCTTGGCCGCGGCTCCCTCGCGTGGGCGGAGGAATGGTGCACCGCTTCGTCCCTGGCGTTCCTCAACGGGGACATATTGGTGGCCATGAACATCGGGCCCGATCCGCTGGATCTTCCCGCCGGCGAGGTCGTGCTCCGCAGTTCGTCCTCAGGCTACTGCGAGGATGACCAGCAGTTTGCCTTGGGCTCCGGCGAGACCGTCTGGCTGCGGATGTCCGCCGAGGCCACGGAGGGCTAAGGCATGGCCGGCATCAAGGACGTCGCGGAACAGGCCGGGCTTTCCATAGCCACCGTTTCGCGCGCCTTGAGCGGCAAGGGCCATGTATCGCCGGCGAGCCGCGCGCGTGCCAAGGCGGCCGCCGTCGAGCTTGGCTTCGTGCCCTCCTATCAGGCGTCCAGCCTCGCCTCCGGCCGTACCCGCAACATCGGTGTCCTGGTCCCCACAGTCCGCCGCTGGTACTTCTCCTCGGTGGTGGAGGGAGTTTCGGCTGCCCTCCTCGACGCCGGTTACGACCTGACGCTCTACAACATCACCGAGGGGGCGGTCCGGCGGCGAAGCATCCTCCAGGACTTCCTGCTGCGGAAACGGGTGGATGCGGTCATCGCGGTGGCGCTGGCGCTGACGGAGGAGGAAATCAGCCAGATGCTGTCAATCGATCGTCCGCTCGTGGGCATCGGCGGACCGCTGCCCGGAGCTTCCACCATCCGCGTTGACGACCACGGCCTGGCGGAGGCCGCCGTCAATCACCTCATCCGGCTCGGCCACACCCGTATTGCGCACATTACGGGCGACTCGCTGAATGAGCCGGACTTCAAGATCCCGAGCACCCGGCGTGCAGGTTATGAGGAGGCCATGAAGGCGGCGGGACTTCCGCTGCGGCCTTCATGGGTGGTCCGGGCGGACTTCACCGTCGAGGGCGCCTACGCCGCGGCACGGAGCCTGCTGGGCGGGACCGCCGAACGGCCCACCGCAGTCTTCGCCGCCTCCGACGAGATGGCGATTGGCACCATCCTGGCGGCCCGGGACTTCGGGCTTAAGGTGCCAGACGACCTCTCAGTCATCGGCCTGGACGGACACGAACTGGGTGAACTGTTCGGGCTGACAACGATCGATCAGGATCCGCGCGGCCAGGGAGCCCTGGCGGTGCGGCTACTGCTCCAAGGGTTCGATGGCGGGGCGGACCGGGCGGTTGTGGGCACCGAATACCCCATCCGGTTTGTGATTCGGCGGAGCACTGCGGTTCCTCCGGCGTAGGACCGGACTGGTCCTACTCTGAAACGCCGCCCATGAACCTCACGTACCGGCCCAGGACCTCGGGCCAACCCTTCTCCCAGGCGGCACGGGTGCCGGCCGGATCCTCTGCACCTTCCCAGCCGTCATGGACTACGCGCACCTCAGTGCCTGCTTCGACGCCCCGGAGCACGACACGCAGCTCGGTGGACCACAGGGCAGTGCTGCCCGGGTACCACGATGCGTGGAAAGACAGCGGAGGCTGCCAATCGTCGATGGTTCCCCAGATGGTGCTGCGGCCGTCGTCGGCCGACTCCAGGATGAGGTTCTCCTCGAACTCCACGTAGGAGCCGGGACCGTAGACGCTGTTGGTCTCCATGGGCCACCAGAGATGCGTATGGTCGGTGAACCCCATGAAGGCCCGGGAAACAGGACCGGGAACCACCACGGTGCAGATGACGGGGTCCAGGCTCTCGATGGGCTGGGGCACGTCGCTACCGGCTGCGTGGCTGAAGAGGTTTTCCATGGCTACCAACTCTACCGGCCCCAAACCCGGATCCTCCCTCAGATCCTGCCGTTTTACCCCCAATGCTTCCGCACCCCTGACGGCGAACTGCGGAAGCGCTTGGGAATACGCTGCAGGATGTGATGGAGCGTTGAGGGAAACGCTGCAGGACGTGATGGAGCGTTTGCGGAAAACCTGCGGGAGGTGAGGGACGGTGGGTTGCCCTGGGTTTTAGCAGGAGGGCGTTAAAAGGCTCAGGCCCTGACGTTCATCGTCAGGGCCTGAGCCGTGAATAGTGTCCGGCGGTGACCTACTCTCCCACACCCTCCCGGGTGCAGTACCATCGGCGCT
>NZ_JBHTSL010000036.1:0-54137 GCF_042795115.1 Arthrobacter sp. NPDC056493
GGGGGCGGGTCCCTGCGGGTCCTTGCTCCCATTTTATCTCCCTAGTTCGGGCCTCGCCCCCGGCCCAAGCGGGCCGCGTGGGCCCCCCCCCGGCGTCGCCCGCTTCCCTTAAGCGCAACGCGCTGGAATCACCGCGCCGCGGCTACGGGCTGCTCCTGAAAGGCCGGCACCACGTGCTCGATGAAGAGCTCGAGGGAGCGCTTCTTCTCCTCGTGGGTGAGGCTGTTGTCGGACCAGAGGCTGAACTCGGTGACGCCGAGTGCCTCGTAGTGGCGGAGCCGCTCGATGACCTCCTCCGGCGTCCCGATCATCGCCGTCTGGTGCAGGGACTCCGGCGTGAACTCCGGGCGGCCGGCGAACTTCTCCTCAGGGCTGGGCTCGAGGAAACCGTTCTTCGGGGCGGTCTTATTGCCGAACCAGGCATCGAACGTCCGGTAGAACTTGTTGATGCCCTCGGCCGGACGCCGCCAGCCGTCCGGCTCGTCCGCGGGGTGGACGTGGGTGTGGCGGAGCACCATGAGGTCCGGGCGGGGGACGCCGGGGTTGTTCTCGACGGCGGTGTCGAACTTGCGCGCGAGGTCCTCGACCTCCTCGTCGCCCTTCATCAGCGGCGTCACCATCACGTTGCAGCCGTTGGCGACGGCGAACTCGTGCGAGGAGATGTCGCGGGCGGCGATCCACATGGGCGGCGTCGGCTTCTGCACTGGCTTGGGGACGCTGGTGGAGGTCGGGAACTGCCAGACCTCGCCGTCGTGCGCGTAGTCGCCTTCCCAGAGGGCGCGCACGGCCGGGACCATCTCGCGCAGGTGCTTGCCGCCGTCGACAGCGGACATGCCGCCCATGAGGCGGTCGAACTCGAACTGGTACGCGCCGCGCGCCAGTCCCACTTCCATCCGGCCGTTGCTGATGACGTCCAGGAGCGCCGTCTCGCCGGCCACGCGGAGCGGGTTCCAGAACGGCGCGATGATGGTTCCGGCGCCAAGGCGGATGCGCGAGGTCCGCGCCGCAAGGTAGGCGAGCTGGGGCATCGGGCTGGGGGAGATGGTGTACTCCATGGAGTGGTGCTCACCAATCCAGACGGTGCTGAAGCCGCCGGCCTCCGCGATGAGCGCGAGCTCCGTCAGGTTCTCGAAGCACTCGCGGTGTGAGACGGACTCGTCCCAGCGCTCCATGTGGACGAAAAGGGAAAAGCGCATTAGGAACTCCTTCGATCTGCGGCGATGCTCGCCGGCGCCTGCTGGGCGGTCGCTTGCTGGGCAGTTGCCTGCTGGACGGTTGCCTGCTGGGCAGGGGCCGCGGCCGCCGCGTTGCGTTCGGCGATGGTCTGGTTGCCGCGGGACCAGTGCTCGTGCTCAATCTCGCGGATGATGACGGTGGTGTTTTCCGGTGCTGCGCCCACGGCGTTCTCGGCGGCGCGGTGCAGTTCGCCGATGAGCGCGCGGAGCTGCTCGGGGGTCCGGCCCCGGGCAATGGAGACTTCGATAAGAGGCAAGGTGGTCAGCTCCTCATGATGAAGGGGTCGGCGATGGGGGACTCGTCAGTGTTGATCCAGATGCTCTTGAGCCTGGTGTACTCACGGATGCTCTCGATGCCGTGTTCGACGCCGACGCCGCTGGTCTTGAAACCTTCGCGCGGGGACGCCGGGGACATGGCACGGTACGTGTTCACCCACACGGTTCCCGCTTCCAGCCGGCTGGCCATCCGGTGCGCCCGGGCCAGGTTGGTGGTCCAGACCCCGGCAGCCAGCCCGTACGTGGTGTCGTTCGCGAGCCGCAGGACCTCCTCCTCCGTTTCGAAGGGCATGATGGCCGCCACGGGGCCGAAGATCTCCTCCCGCACCACGCGCATGGAATTGTCGACGTCGGTCAGCACGGTGGGCTCGAAGAAGTAGCCGCCCAGCGGGATGTTGGGGCGGCCGCCGCCGGTCAGGACGGTGGCGCCTTCCGAGACGCCCAGGTCAACGTAGCTGGCTACCTTGTCGCGCTGGTCCTGGAACGCCAGGGGGCCAAGTTCGGTGGCGTCGAGGAGCGGATCGCCAATCACGATGCTCCGGGCACGGTTGGCGACGCGCTCCAGCAGTTCGTCGTAGACGGACTTGTGGGCGAAGACGCGGCTGCCCGCAATGCAGGTCTGGCCTGCCGCGGCGAAGATCCCCGCCACAACACCCATGGACGCGTTCGTGATGTCGGCGTCGGCGAAGACGATGTTCGGTGACTTGCCGCCCAGCTCCAGGGTGGAGCCGATGAAGCGCGACGCCGTTGACGAGGCGATCCGCGCGCCGGTGGCGGTGCTGCCGGTAAACGAGACCTTGGCCAGCCGCGCGTCGTCCACCAGGGCCGCGCCGGCCTCTGCACCGAAGCCGGTGACCACGTTGATCACACCTGCCGGGAATCCTGCCTCGTCGGCAAGGGCGGCCAGGCGGAGGACGGTGGCCGAGGTGTATTCGGACGGCTTGATGACGATGGTGTTGCCGGCCGCAAGTGCGGGGGCGAGCTTGCTGGTGGTCAGCGTCAGCGGCGAGTTCCACGGCGTGATGGCACCCACCACGCCCAGCGGTTCGCGGAGCGTGTAGTTCAGGATGGCCGGGGTGGAACCGGGAATGGTGTCGCCCTGGATCTTGTCGGCCAGCCCGGCATAGTAGTAGTAATACTCCGGCATGGCCGCCAGCTGGGCCCGCATCTCCCGCAGGAGCTTGCCGTTGTCCTGGCTTTCCATCCGGGCGAGCTCGTCGGCGTGCTCGCCCACCAGATCACCGAGACGGCGGAGTAGGTGGCCGCGCTTGGTCTGGCTAAGGTTCCGCCAGCTGGGATTCTCGAAGGCCGCGGACGCCGCTGAGACGGCGCGCTCGACGTCGGCCGCGTTACCCCGTGCGGCCTGGTACAGGACGTCAAGGGTTGCCGGGTTGGTGCTGTCGAAGTAGTCACCACCCGACGGCGGGACCCACTCCCCGTTGATGAAGTGGTTGTAGCGGCGTTCAACGGACATGTGAATGCTCCTTGATGAAAGCGGTAAGCGTGTTGGCGAGCTCTTGGGGACGTTCCACCGGCATCATGTGGCGGGCGCCGCTGATGATCGAGTAGGTGCAGCCGGGGATGGCGGCGGCCAGCCGGGCGCTCATTTCGGGTGTCGACCCCGGGTCCAGCTCGCCGGTCACGGCATGGGAGGGGACGGTGATCAGGGGCAGTTCGGCGGCGATTTCCGCGTCTGCGGTGGCGAACACGCGGTAGCAGGCCAGGAAGGACTCCGGGTCATTCCTGAGCAGGACCTCCCGGGTCGCTTCGACCAGCTCGGCCGGGACGGCGGACCCTTCCGGATACCACCGGCGGATTGATGCTTCCACGGTTGCCGGAAAATCGGATCCCGCCGAGGCCAGCCGGACCATGACAGCGGCGTGCTCCTCGGAGGTGCGTGCGCAGACCGAGGCGACAGAGGCCAGGCTGGCAACCAGGTCTGGCCTGAACCTGGCCAGGTGCTGGGCCACGAGGGCACCCAGCGAGAACCCCACCAGGTGCGTGTCCGGCTCGAGTTGTTCGGCGGCATCCGCCGCGAGCCCGGCAAGCGTCACCCCACCAGGCGCCGGCGGCCGGCGTCCGTGTCCCAGGAGTTCCAGGACCTGGACGTCGTATTCCGGTTCAAGGAATTCGCGAAGGGGGCCCCACATCGACCCGTCGAGGCCGACGCCGTGGATGAGGGCGATGCGGTCGCGGCTCACGGCGGCTGGCACCTACTTCGTTTCGGTGGCGAACGCTGCCAAGCGCTGCTGGGGCCGTCCCTGGGCAGCGGCGGCGAGGGCGATCACGATTTCATCGGCGTGCGGTGCGTCGTTGATCCGCACCTCGATGCTCTGGTGGTGGGAGCGGATGGTGGCGTCAGTGATGTGCTTGAGCGGGATGTCGAAGACAACACCGGCCGGCCCGCGCTTTTCCACTGCCGGCAGGAGCGTGGTGGCGTTGGCGGCGTCGCGGAAATGGTTTCCGAAGGCGAGCGTGTGGATGAGCCCTGAACCGTGCTCGATTTCGCCGTTCAGTCCCACAATGGCGGCCTTGCCGTACGCTTCGGCCGGGGAGCCAAGGGCCTCGAGCACGCGGGGGGCCAGCAGCGCCCCGATGGCGGATGCGTTGCCGTCGATGCCGGCGGAAAGGTCCTCGACGAATCCCTGGCCTGCCCAGGGATTCTTGACGATGGCGGCGACGACGGCAACGCGTGCGGCGGGGCTGACTTCGCGGCCTCCTTCGATGAGGACGTCTTCGGTCAGGGTGACGATCTTACGGATGCTCATGAAACAAGTTCTCCTAGTGTGTCTGCTTTGACGATCGGGTCGGTGAGGCGGTCACCGATGCGGGAGTGGGGGCGTGGCCCGGTTGATGCACCGAGGACGACGACGATCTCACCCGGGCGGGGTGCGTCACCGATGCGTGTGGTGATGGTTTGGTAGTGGGTCCGTGTTGCTGCGGCGTTCTTGTGCCAGAGGGGTACGACGAGTGAGGCGCCGGCGTCGCCGCGGTCATCGGCGAAGCAGATGATGGATTCGCCTTCGAAGTACTCGCGGACGAGGTTGCCGAAGAACGGTGTGTGGATGAGCGCGGCGCCGTGTTCGATTTCGCCGTCGGTGCCCACAATCGCGGCCTTGCCGAAGGCCTGGATTGCGTCCACGCCGCCGAGGTTGGCAGCGAGCACGTCGGTGAGTTTGCGCGCCAGCACCGGGGCAAGCTGCACCACTTCGTCGCTGAGGTCATCGGTCGCGTTGCCGCCCAGCCAGGGGTTGCTGACCACGGCCGCTGCCGTTGCGCGGACCGCGGGCACGGCGGGGGAGTGGCCGTTTTCGAGCAGGATTTCCTCGCTGTAATACACGATCTTGCGGATGCCGAAGCTTTGGTCGTTCGTCATTTGGGCTCTTCAATCATGGAGAAGCGCATGGCTTCCTTTCGTGGACGTTGGGTCAGTTCCGGCGGTCTTGCGCCGGGTCGGTCAGGGCCTCCCGCGATGAGGCGTGGACGTGGTTCCGCATGGCGGATTCGGCCCCGAAGGGGTCTTTATGCTCGATCATGTCCAGGACGGCGCGGTGTTCACGGGTGGAGGCCTCGAGCCTGCCCGGATGCTCAACCGTGCGCAGGACCAGACGCTGGTAGGCGAGCTGGTTCATGAGCCGCTCGTAATGCTCAACAAGCTTGCGGTTATCCGAGCCGCGGACGATCGTCCAGTGAAACTCGTGCACCAGCCGGGCATAGGCGTCGGTGTCATGCGTGAGGGAAACCATTTCGGACTCCTCAAGGTTCCGCCGGAGTACGGACAGTTCCTGGACTTCCCCGCGGCGGGCAAGCAGGGATGCCGCGAGTCCCTCCAAAGATTCCTTGAGCTGGAAGAGCTCGATGATCTCCCTGCGGGTGGGTTCCCGCACGAACGTGCCCACCTTTGGGCGGATCTCCACCAGGCCTTCGTGCTGAAGCTGCTTAAGTGCTTCCCGGATCGGAGTCCGGCTCACGTCGAACTCCTGGGCGAGGAAAGCCTCGGGGACGACTGCACCCGGGGGAAAGTCGCCTCCAAGGACGAGTCGGCGGATCCGGTCCAGGAGTCCGTCACGGTCAGCTGCTTCCCTGACTACTTCGAGATCATCTTGCATACATGAAAGCGTATGTTGCATGCATCAGCAGCGTCAACAGCTGTGGCGATACTTTTCGAAAACTCGCTGGTTTCTGGGAAATACGCGGAATTTCGTATTCCTCTTGACCTTAGGTTGTGAGCTGGATTACCGTCATTGGTATGCAACAGACCTTGGAACCGCTCATCACATCGGCTTGGCTCGCGGCCTGGGACAAGGGAGACCTTGATGCCCTCGATGGCCTCGTAGCCGCCGGCTACACGCGCACCAGCAAGGCGACGGGTGCAACTGTCGACCTCGCTGGCCTCAAGTCAGAGATCGCTGCGGTGCGGGGGGCTTTCCCCGACCTGCGCACCACGGTCGATGACGTCGTCGAAGGGGACGGCACCGTCGCCGTCTTCTGGACATCCACCGGCACACACACCAATGAATATCTTGGGGTTCCGGCAACGGGACTCACCGTACAGACCCGGGGTTCGAACATCCTGGTCCTCGAGGAGGGCAGGATCGTTCGGGAATCGGTGACCTGGGACGGAAGCGAGCTGCTCGCCGGCCTCGGCATCCGGCCCCTGCGCGGCATTGCAGCACCCGCCGATTCCGACGGCGACGACTTCCCGGAACTCGACCCGGACCTGATGAAGGCCTTCAACCGGCAGTTCATCACCGGAGTTACCGTCGTGACCACCAAGGAAGGCGAAACCCCCAAGGGGCTGGCGGCCAACTCCTACTGCTCCGTCTCGCTCGAACCGCCCCTGGTGCTTGTATGCGTCCAGAAGACGTCCAGCACCTACCCCGCGCTCTTCTCCTCCAGCCACCTCGGCATCAACATCCTGGGAACCGGGCAGCTGGACACGGTGAAGGTCTTCGCCTCGAAGGCGGCGGACAAATTCGCCGAGCTCAACTGGCATGAAGGGCCCCAGGGAAGCCCCCTCCTGGACGGCTCCGCTGCTTCCCTTGAAGCCGAAATCCAGGAACGGTTCCAAGCCAAGACCCACACGGTCTTCATCTGCCGGGTCCGCCACGCGGAAACCAGCAGCACGGCGCCAATGGTCTACAAGGCCGGACGGTTCTTCGACGGCGCCGAACTCGCCCAACTCTAAAGTTCCGGCGCGGCTGACCACCCTCGGACAGGAAACCAGCCGCGCCGACCCAATCTGCTCTCAAGCAGCGCACCTAGGTGCGCATCCCACATTAGGACAACAATGAGCCCAGACACCATGCGCGCCGCCGAAAGCAGCGTCGCCGAAGACCGCGGTTACCGCGACAGCCTCACCAAAATCGAGCCCTACGGCATCGAGCACATCCCCGACGTCGAACGCCACGGGAAGCCCCGCTCCCAGTTCTTCCTCTGGTTCGCCGCGGGAATGAACTTCCCCATCGTCGTCCTCGGATTCAGTGCCACCTACTTCGGACTCCCCTTCTGGGCAGCGGTCCTGGCGATCGTCCTCGCCGGCGTGACCTCCTCGGCAGGAATGGGATACCTGTCGGCAATGGGAGTCCGGCTGGGCGTCCCGCAGCAGATGCAGGGCCGGGGACCGCTCGGCTTCATCGGCAACCTGTTCCCGGTGGCCTACGTGAACGTGTTTGCCGGCATCGGCTGGGCTGCCGTGACCGTCATCCTCGGCGGCCAGGCCATCGCACTGCTGACCGATATTCCGTTCTGGCTTTCCGCCCTGATCCTCATGGGGATCCAGCTCGGGGTGGCCGTCATCGGCTACAACCTGATCCACTTCCTGCAGCGCATCCTGTCGTTCGTCCTGGTGGTCGGCTTCGTCTTCATCACCATCGTGGCAGCGGCCAACGGCAAGGTCGTCAACACCGCCAACGAATCCGCCCCCGGCTTTGACGGCATCGGCGGATGGATCATCTTCTTCGGCTGGTTCTTCTCCTTCATCGTCGCCTGGATGCCGTTTGCCTCCGACTACTCCCGCTACCTGCCCAATACCCCGGGCAACCGGCGCGGCGCCGGCTGGGCCACCATGTCGGGGAACTTCGTCACCCTCGTCTGGATGGGCATCCTGGGCACCCTCCTCGGATCCACCACCACCGCATCCGACAGCATCGGTGCGCTCAAGGAGCTCATGGGCCCCTGGGCCGCCGTCGGCCTCGGCGTCGTCGCCCTGTCCTCCTTCACCCAGAACTTCCTAAACGTCTACGGCGGTGCCATCTCCATCCAGACCATGGGCGTCCCCGTCAAGCGCCACACGGCAGTGGTCTTCATCTGCGTGGCCTCCTACCTCGTGGCGCTGTGGGGCCAGACCGGGTTCAACAGCGGCTTCACCGCCTTCCTCAACCTGACCGCGTACTGCATCGCCCCGTACGTCGCCGTCCTCGTGTGCGACTACCTGTTCGGAGGCCGGCGCACCGAACGGGGCCTGCGCGAGCTCTTCGACAAGAGCCGGAAGTTCGAATGGGGTTTCGTGGCCTGGGCTGCCGGCGTCGTACTTTCCTCCCCGTTCTGGATGTCCTCGATCTACACCGGACCCATCGCGGCCGCCTTCCCGCAGATCGGTGACCTCTCCTACTACGTCGGCGGAGCGGTCGCAGCGGGTGTCTACTTCGCCACCCACCGGCGCCAGCGCCTCTCCGGACGGGAAATGCTCGACCGCGGCGCCGCGGCCCAGACCCTGTGAAAACAGACCCTGTGAAAACAGGCCCTGTGAAAGCAGCCCCTGTGAGCGTCGACCGTTCCGGGCTGGAGGGCAGGACGCTCGTGGTGATCGACATGCAGCGGGCGTTCCGCGACGAGGGCCAGTGGCAGGTGCCCCGGTACCAGGAGATCGGGCCAGTCATCAGCCGCCTGCAGCAGGCGCTCGGCTCCGGTCCCGTCTTCACCCGGTTCATCCGGGACGAAGCCGAGACCGGCGCCTGGGCCGCCTACTACCGGCGCTGGAACGGCATGCGGTTCCCGTCCGGCTCCGAGGCCTGGGACATCACCATGGATGTCCCGGGCGGGGCAACGGTGCTCGATGCCCCGACCTTCTCCAAGTGGGGACCGGAGCTCGCCGCCCTGGTCCCCGAAGGCGCGGAGATGGTCCTCACCGGCGTGGCCACGGACTGCTGTGTCCTGTCGACGGCCCTCGGCGCCATCGACGCCGGTCGCTTCGTGACTGTCGTTTCCGATGCCTGCGCCGCGGTCAGCGACGAAGCCCAGAAGCAGACCCTGGCCCTCCTGGAACTGCTCTCGCCGATGTGTGAAGTGGTCACCAGCCAGGAGTTCCTCGCCCGCACCACGAGCACCGGATGAGCACCGCAACACTGCAAAGGCCACGAACCGAAGAAGACCCCACAGTCTGCCCGCCCCGGGCCGTGGTGGCTGTAGTCGTTGAGTGGCGCGGGCGGCAACCCCTGGCTGGTGCACACGTTCACCGCCGTCAGCAAGCGGCGCCGGCTGACGATCAACGACGAGCACCACGCGTACCGCTGGACCGTCCCCGCCAAGATCAGCCGGTTCTCCAACCGGGTTCCCTGGCTGGACACAGTCCTCCAAGGCGCTGAGATAGAGCCGCGGATCGTCGAAAACCGAACATGAGCTACGCATAGTAAGGAGCCCGATGTGGCTGAAGGAAACACTGTGACCACTGAACGCGAGACGGGACTGCTGGCGTCAGTGCCCACCGGGCTGCTGATCAACGGCGCATGGCGGGACGCCTCCGGCGGCGGCACGTTCGACGTCGAGGACCCGGCAACCGGCAAGGTCCTGGCGACGCTGGCCTCGGCCACCAGCGAGGACGCCCTCGCCGCGCTCGACGCAGCGGACGCTGTCCAGGCGTCCTGGGCGCGCACGGCACCGCGGCACAGGGCCGAGATCCTGCGCCGGGCCTTCGACCTGGTCACCGAACGCGCCGAGGACTTCGCCCTGCTGATGACCCTGGAAATGGGGAAGCCGCTGGCCGAGGCGCGGGGCGAGGTGGCCTACGCTGCCGAGTTCCTGCGCTGGTTCTCGGAAGAAGCGGTCCGCGATTACGGCCGGTACCTGACCACGCCCGAAGGCAAGAACAAGATCCTCGTTCAGCACAAGCCGGTGGGCCCGTGCCTGCTGATCACGCCATGGAATTTCCCGCTGGCGATGGCCACCCGCAAGGTGGCGCCTGCCGTGGCGGCCGGCTGCACCATGGTGCTCAAGCCGGCAAAGCTCACGCCGCTGACCTCTCAGCTCTTCGCGCAGGTGATGATGGAAGCGGGCCTGCCGGCCGGAGTGCTGAACGTCGTGTCGTCGTCGTCGGCTTCTTCCATCTCCGGACCCCTGCTGAAGGATGCCCGCCTCCGGAAGGTTTCCTTCACTGGCTCGACGCCGGTGGGCAAGCAGTTGATGGCGGAGGCGTCCCGGAACGTGCTGCGCACCTCGATGGAGCTCGGCGGCAACGCCCCGTTCATCGTGTTCGAGGACGCTGACCTGGACAAGGCGGTGCAGGGCGCGATGGCGGCGAAGATGCGCAACATGGGTGAGGCGTGCACCGCCGCCAACCGGTTCCTCGTGCACGAGTCCGTGGCGGAGGAATTCACGGCCAGGTTCGCCGGGGCCATGAAGGCACTTCGGCCTGGCCGTGGCACCGACGCCGGCGTCACGGTGGGTCCGATGATCGACGGCGGCGCGCGCAAGGACGTGCATGCCCTGGTGGAGGACGCCGTCATTGCCGGTGCAACGGTTATCACCGGCGGTGCGCCCGTGGATGGCCCCGGCTACTTCTACCAGCCCACGGTCCTGGCCGGCGTCTCCAACACCGCGGAGATCCTGCGCACCGAGATCTTCGGTCCGGTCGCCCCGATCACCACCTTCAGCACCGAGGAAGAGGCCATCGCCATGGCCAACTCGACCGAGTACGGCCTTGCTGCTTACCTTTACACCCGCGACTACGCGCGGATGTTCCGCGTGTCCGAGCAGATTGAATTCGGCATGGTCGGCTTCAACGCGGGTGTCATTTCCAACGCCGCGGCACCCTTCGGCGGAGTCAAGCAATCCGGCCTGGGGCGTGAAGGCGGTTCCGAGGGCATCGCCGAGTACACCACCACCCAGTACATCGGCATAGCCGACCCCTACGCATAGAAAGTGGGAGTTTTTGTCCAGATAATGGCCGCTGTAGGTCCATTAGGGCCGATTATCTGGACAAAAACTCCGGAGTTATATGCCTGGCGGTCAGCGCGTCAAGGGTGCCGTAAGCCCGTCTGTTGAGGTCCTCGGTGTGAGCCGGCTTCCGTTGGAAACCGGGAAGGGGAAGCCGAGGACGGCGAGGCGGCCGCGGACCTGGTTCTGGGCCTGGCAGTCCTGGACGCACTCGGTGGGGGAGTTGGCCACTTCGGTGGCGTCCTCGCCGGTGACCATGCCCATCCGCCCGCCGCTGGCGACGTCCCAGACAGACATGCCGCCGCAATGGTTGCGGGTCTCGCTCAGGCCGAGGGCGTTGGTGAAGTCCGGGCCGCAGGCCGCTTGCGGCACCCGGTCGGCCACCTGGGCGCTGTCGCGGACGGCGAACCTGGCTGAGACATTGTTGCCGATGTTCACCCGGGGCCGGACCCGGACGCAGAACTGGCTTGGCGGTCCGGTCTGCACACTGGTGCAGGCGGATCCGACGTAATCGCCGAGGCGCGCGCGGAACTTGGCGTTGTCGAAGTAGAAGGCTTCGGTGGCGAGGCTGTGCACGATGCGGGTCCGGGTACCGTCGCCGCGTTCGGGCTCCATCTGGAACAGCCCGCCATTGGCGCAGTCCTTGGCCTGGATCGTCATGGACAGCCCGCCGGTGCCTGTCCGGGAGAGCGTTGCTTCTTCGCCCTTGACCTCAAGGGCGATGGTGCCGGTCAGTGTGAGTCCGCGGTGGTCGGGGATCTTGCTGGCAAAGACCGGGGTGTACCGGCCGCCGGTGATGTCGAGTTCATTGGCCGCGCCGGTGAAAGCGTAGTTGTAGATCGCGAAGTTCGCCGGGTCCACCTCGAACCGGACATACTTGCCCTGGACCACGAACCGGCCCCCGGTTGCCCCGACTGTGCCGTCGAATTCACCGGTCTTGCCCAGCACCGTGAACCCGCCGCCCACGCACCCTTTCGACGACGCTGCCTGCGCCGGTCCGGCGAGGCCCGCGAAGCCGGCCGCCGACGCCGCCAGTGCGATGGCCGCCGCCGCTGCCCGGAATTTCAAGTTCGGTTGCTGCCCCACAGCACGCATCAGATCCTCCTTGTCGGCTGGCATCGCAGAACTCATTTATTGAGTTTCCGTCCCGTCAACCGACGTCAGACTATGACTCGGGCAGCGCCGCAGGAGTGGAAGTTGCCGTATACGGTACAAACCTTGGATAAACCTTGGAAGTTCCCTGAAGGTCTCCGCCGGAGGGTCCCCCCGAGGCCGCCGAGAGGTCCATGCCGCTTAGACCAGCGGCCACGGGTAGCGCATCCCGGTGCGGTCAACGGGCAGCACCGGTTCGTGCAGCAAGCGCCGGACCCGGCGCCGCAGGGCGGCGGCCTCGTCGCCGTCGAGCAGTTCGGCCACACTGGCAGGCACAGCCTCGGCGAGCGGGGCGATGTCCTCGAGCAGGGCTTCGGGGATGGGGTCACCCGCAAAGTCCCAGATCACGGTGCGCAGTTTGAAGATCGCCGAGAAGCACAGCCCGTGGTCGATGCCCCACACCCGCCCGTCGTCGCCGCGCAGCACGTGACCGCTTTTGCGGTCAGTGTTGTTGGCGACGTAATCGAACAGGGCGATGCGGGCCAGGTCGCTGTGGGTCTCCGGGACATCGGCGTACAGGGTGAAGTAGTGCTCGCTGAAGTCGCAGTCGATGAACCACTGGAGTGAGCCGACACCCAGTGGGGCTTCCTCGCGGATCACCGTCGCCGGCACGATTCCCCAGCCCAGGGACTCGCTGAGCAGGTACGCCGCACGCTCCCGCCGGTACAGCCCGGGCTCGAAATCGGACAGCGGCCGCTCCCCGGCCTCCGGCTTGTACACGGCAAAGCCGGTGTCGTCCCCCGCGGAAATCTCCACCAGGAACGTTTCGTTGCTGCTGCGCGGAATGCGCCCGAGCAGCTCAACCTGCCCCTCCGCCAGCAGCGTCAGCTCGCGTCCGGACACCGGCTGCCCCGTTTCACGG
The DNA here is from genome assembly GCF_042795115.1 of Arthrobacter sp. NPDC056493. Lineage (NCBI taxonomy): Bacteria > Bacillati > Actinomycetota > Actinomycetes > Micrococcales > Micrococcaceae > Arthrobacter > Arthrobacter sp. NPDC056493. The sequence continues at coordinate 12,679 of NZ_JBHTSL010000036.1, forward strand.
TCCGCCCCGTCTCACGGAACCCTCAGCCCGCTCAGCGGTTCCGACGTCGAATTCACCATGAGCACGGCCGGCGCCTGACCGTCCGAATAGGAGATGGCGGAGACCGACCCCGGGCTGATGACGATCCGCTGGAAAAGGTCCAGGGGCGTGCCCAGGGCATGGGCGACAGCCGCCTTGATGGGATCGGCATGGGAAAAGCAGACGACGACGCCCCCTGCGTGCGCTGCGCCCAGCACCTCGAGCGCCCCAACGATCCGCGCCTGCATCTGCGTGAAGCTCTCGCCGTTCGGGAAGCGGAAGGCCGACGGGTTGTGCTGCACCGTCTGCCATTCCGGCAAGCCCGCCAGTTCGGCCAGCGCGGCGCCGGTCCACTCGCCGAAGTCGCATTCAATCAGGCCGGCGTCCTTGCGCACGTCCAGACCTGCGCTGGCTGCCGTGGGCTGGGCCGTCTCGCACGTTCGCTCCAGCGGCGAGGAGTAGACGGCATCGACCGGCAGGCCCACGAGCCGTTCCGCCACGCGCTCGGCCTGGGCCCGGCCACGGTCGGACAGGTGCAGCCCTGGTGCCCGCCCCGGCAGCACCATGCCCGTGGTGGGCGTCTCCCCGTGGCGCACCAGAAGGAGGAGCGTGCCCCGGGCTTTCGAAGGCGGTGCGGACGGTGCTGCTGCAGTCATCAGGATCTAAGCGTAGCGGCAGGGGCCCCGACCGAGCTTGCAAGGGTGGGGGAGCCGCGAAGCGGTAGCGGTATCGAAATTGCTCGATTCCCGGCAGGGTCGAGGACTACGGTAGAGGGGTGAGTGATCGTCCCGATATCTTCACCGTTGGCGAACTGCGTGCATCCGGCCACGTCCACAAGGACCTGCGCCATGAAATCCGTGACAATCTGATCGCCGCGCTCGCGGCGGGCCGCGATCCGTGGCCGGGATTGTTCGGGTTCAGCCGGACCGTCCTGCCGCAGCTCGAACGTGCCCTGATCGCGGGGCACGACGTCGTCCTGCTCGGCGAACGCGGGCAGGGCAAGACCCGGCTGCTCCGCACCCTGGCCGGGCTGCTGGACGAGTGGTCGCCGGTGATCGAGGAATCGGAACTCAACGAGCACCCGTACGAACCGATCACCGAGCAGTCCCGCGCCCGTGCCCTCACCGAAGGCGACCGGATGCGGGTGGCCTGGCGCCACCGCTCGGAACGGTACGTCGAAAAGCTCGCGACGCCGGACACCTCCGTGGCCGACCTCATCGGCGACGTCGACCCGATGCGCGTGGCCGAGGGTCGCCGGCTCGGGGACCCAGAGACCATCCACTACGGCCTGGTCCCGCGCTCCAACCGCGGAATCATCGCCATCAACGAGCTGCCTGACCTCGCCGAACGGATCCAGGTGTCCATGCTGAATGTGATGGAGGAACGCGACATCCAGATCCGCGGCTACGTGCTGCGGCTGCCGCTTGACGTGCTCGTCGTCGCGTCCGCCAACCCGGAGGACTACACCAACCGCGGCCGGATCATCACGCCGCTGAAGGACCGCTTCGGCGCCGAAATCCGCACCCACTACCCGATCGAGCTCGATGACGAGGTCTCCGTCATCCGGCAGGAGGGGAAGCTGGTGGCCGACGTGCCGCCCGTCATCCTCGAGATCATGGCCCGCTACACCCGGGCGCTGCGGCAGTCCCCGGCCATCAACCAGACCTCCGGCGTTTCCGCGCGGTTCGCGATCGCCGGCGCTGAAACCGTCGCCGCTGCGGCCCTGCGCCGGGCCAGCGTGCGCGGCGAGGACGAGGCCGTGGCGCGGATCATCGACCTGGAATCCGCCGTCGAGGTCCTGACCGGCAAGATCGAGTTTGAGTCGGGCGAGGAAGGGCGCGAACAGGGCGTTCTGGACCACCTGCTGCGCACGGCCACTGCCGAAGCCGTCCGGGCGCATTTCCAGGGCATCGACATGGGCCCTCTCGTGGCCGCGCTCGACGGCCACACCACCGTGACCACCGGGGATCAGGTCACGGCGCGGGAGTTCCTGGAGAACCTTCCGTCCCTCAACGGATCGAGCCTCTACGACAAAATCACGGAGCGCCTTGGCGCGGCAAACGACGGTCAGCGCGCCGCCGCCGTCGAACTTGCGCTGGAAGGCCTCTACCTCGCCCGGCGGATCTCCAAGGAGTCCGACGACGAGGAAACGGTCTACGGCTAAGCACAGTTTCCGCGGGGTACAAGTCCTCCGCGGTACAGATCAGCGGGTACAGGAGGCATCATGACCCTTCATAACCGGTCCAGGTACGGCCGGTATGCCGGTGGTCCGGATCCGCTCGCCCCGCCGGTGGACCTGGCAGAGGCTCTCGACGCGATCGCCGAGGACGTCATGGCAGGGTACTCGCCCCGGCACGCCCTGCAGGAGTTCCTGCGGCGCGGCGGCCAGAACCGCGACGGGCTGGACAACCTGGCCCGGCGCGTCCAGCAGCGGCGGAGTGAGCTGCTGGGCCGGCACCGGCTGGACGGCACCCTCAACGAGGTCCAAAAGCTGCTGGACACCGCAGTGCTGGAGGAACGCAAGCAGCTCGCCCGCGACGCCGTGATGGACAACACCGAGCGCGCCTTCCGCGAGATGCAGCTGCAGAACCTGCCCCAGTCCACGGCGGCTGCCGTCAACGAACTCGCGTCCTATGACTGGCAGGCGAACAGCGCCCGGGAGGCCTACGAGCGGATCAAGGACCTGCTGGGGCGTGAAGTCCTGGAACAGCGCTTTGCCGGCATGAAGCAGGCGCTTGAGAACGCCACCGACGAGGACCGCGAAGCCGTGAGCGAGATGCTGCGCGATCTCAACGAGCTGCTGGGCAAGCACCGCCGCGGGGAAGACACCGCCACGGATTTCCGGGACTTCATGGCGAAGCACGGGGACTTCTTCCCGGAGAATCCGCAGTCGGTCGAGGAGCTGGTGGACGCCCTCGCCAAGCGTGCCGCCGCGGCCCAGCGGATGCTGCAGTCGATGTCCCCCGAGCAACGCGAAGAGCTGATGCGGCTGTCCGCCCAGGCATTCGGCTCGGCAGAACTCATGGCCCAGCTCAACCAGCTCGACGACAGCCTGCGCGCCCTGCGGCCCGGCGAGGACTGGAGCGGCTCCGAACGCTTCCAAGGCCAGGAAGGGCTCGGGCTGGGTGACGGCACAGGCGTGCTGCAGGACATCGCCGAGCTCGACGAGCTGTCCGAGCAGCTGTCCCAGCACTACAACGGGTCAACCCTTGACGACCTGGACCTGGATGCCCTCGCCCGCCAGCTCGGGCAGAACGCCGCAGTGACGGCACGTACCCTCGCCGAGATCGAACGGGCCATGCAGGATGGCGGCTACCTGCGGCGCGGTGCCGACGGCGACCTCAGGCTGTCCCCGCAGGCCATGCGGCGGCTCGGAAAATCGCTGCTGCGGGATACGGCCAAGCAGCTGTCCGGCCGGCAGGGGGGCCGGGATACGCGCCTTGCCGGGGCCGCCGGCGAGCAGACCGGCTCCAGCCGCCAGTGGGAGTTCGGCGACGCCGAGCCGTGGGACGTCACCCGCACCATAACCAATGCGATCCGGCGCACCATGGCCGACGGCGGCGATCCGGGCCAGGGACTGCACCTCGCCGTGGGTGACATCGAGGTGACGGAGACGGAGGCGCGGACGCAGGCCGCCGTCGTCCTGCTTGCCGACGTGTCCTTCTCGATGGCCGCCGAGGGGCGGTGGGTGCCCATGAAACGCACGGCGCTCGCCCTGCACCACCTCGTCTCAACCCGGTTCCGCGGGGACCGGCTGCAGCTGATCACGTTCGGCCGCTACGCGCAGTCGATGGACATTGGCGAGCTGACGGCCCTGTCGGCGTTGCGGGAACAGGGAACCAACCTGCACCACGGATTGCTGCTGGCCGGCCGCTTCTTCCGCCAGCACCCGTCGATGCAGCCCGTCCTCCTCGTGGTGACCGACGGTGAGCCCACCGCGCACCTGCTGGCCGACGGCGAGTCGTGGTTCTGCTGGCCGCCGGACCCGGAGACCATCCGCGTCACCGTCGCGGAGCTGGACCGGCTGGCGCGTGCCGGCACGCAGGCGACGTTCTTCCGGCTTGGTGACGACCCGGGCCTGGAACGCTTTGTCCGGCGGCTGGCCCGCCGGATCGACGGCCGGGTGGTTGCGCCGGAAACCGGAGACCTGGGCGCCGCCGTCGTGGGGGCCTATCTCCGCACACACTTCCGCGACGGCCTGTACGACGACGACTGGTCGGCGGGGATTTAACGCCGGCCTTGTGGGGCGAAGGTCAGGCGGCGGCCAGCACAGGTGCGGCGACCGGAAGCGCTGCCGGCTTCGGTGCTGTGACCTTCGGGGCGACGATGCTGAACCGGTAGTCGCGCTGGAGCGGATCGACCTGCAGCGGAAGGTGATGGGAGCGGGCGCAGCCGCGGAGCTCTTCGAGAGCCTGGGGCTCGACGTCGGCCAGGGTCATATCCAGTTCCAGTGACAGTCCGGGGACCAGTGAGTCGGCCCGCTTCATGACGTCGTACAGGCCCTGAATGCTTTGGACAGTCACATGGCCCTGTGTCTTGACCCGGGCCTTGGCGCCGTCGAGGTCAACGCTGACCAGCACCCGAAGCTTCTCGTTCACTCAGTTGTCTCCCCAGTTTAGAAAGGGCCACCACGCTGTGGCCCCCGACTACGATAGACGAATGTGACCTGACTAACAAGTGTGCGGGCTGGGAGGCCCTGTCCGGACCTCCCGGAACGGATGCCCGCTGGGGTGTAATGGCACCATGAGCAAGAAAGACGACATCCGGAAGTTCCTCATCTCCCGGCGTGCGAACGTCACCCTCGCACAGGCCGGGCTGCCCGACTTCGGCGACGAACGGCGCGTGCCCGGACTCAGGCGTGAAGAGGTCGCGCAGCTCGCCGGCGTCAGCGTGGACTACTACACGCGGCTGGAGCGCGGCAACATCCACGGCGCGTCCGAGGCCGTGCTCAACGCGATCGCCCGGGCACTGCACCTGACCGACGTCGAACGCGAACACCTCCTGGATCTCGCCCGTCCCGCCACGGCGGCAGCGAACGCCGCGGGAAGAACGACGGCGGCCGTCGCCGTCCGCCCGTCCGTCCAGCGGGTACTCGACAACCTGGCCATGCCCGCCGTCGTTTACAACGCCCGCCAGGATCTTGTGGCCTCGAACCTGCTGGGACGGGCGCTGTTCTCGCCGCACTTCGACTCCGACCGGCCCAACATGGCCCGCTTCATCTTCCTCGACTCCCGTGCACAGGACTACTACGCCGACTGGTCTCTCGCCTGCAGCCTGACCGCTGCGATGCTCCGCTACGAGGCCGGCCGCGATCCGCTCAACGCCGAGATCACGGAACTCATCGGCGAACTTGCCACCCGCAGCCCGCAGTTCCGGAAGGACTGGGCGGACCAGGACGTCCACGAGCACCGCACCGGCCGGAAGGTCTATGGCCACCCCGAAGTGGGCGCCATGGACCTCACCTACGACGTGTTCGAGATGCCGGGCGAACCGGGGCTGTCCATTGCCACGTACACCCCGGACGAGGGCTCCGAATCAGCCGACAAGCTGATCCTGCTCGCCAGCTGGGCCGCGACCAAGGATTTTGGCTCCGGCCCGGGCGCTTAGCCGGCCACGAAACCGCCACTCGCCCAGCGGCGCAGTTCCACCTTCTCGGTTTCATCAAATTCCATGAGGGCCACCCGGCACAGCTCCTCCACATTTTCCGTCCAGGCCGCCGCCAGTTCGCCCGCGGTGGCCGTATCGCTGAGCTGAAAGTCCACGTAGCCGAAGCCCTGGATGACAAAGTTGACCGCGTTCCGGGAGACGGGCTGGCCCGCCGTGACGCAGTCATCCCGGACAAGTCTCGCCAGTTCGCTGCGAGTGACGGGGTTTTCCCGGAGCCGTGCCTCCAAAGCCAGGAACATCTGCCGGAACTGCGCCTCCGAGAGGGCCGGGACGTCCGTCACGCGAGCGACCTGTTCCTCGATGCCGGGCTGGACCGCGGCGTCGGTGGGCAGGTCGGCACCTGAAAACCGCTTCGTGTCCCAGACCCAGCCGCCTTGCGCCGCCGAATACTCAATCCCGTTGCCCAGCTGGGCGACCCATGTCCCGAATTTTCCGTAGCCGCCCCAGTCGGCCTTGAGGGACGGGTCCGCCGTCAGTGCCCTGTGGGCCACCATGGCGCCCGCCACCGGTCCGGGCGCGCCGCGGACAAACTCGCCCACCTCGTTCACTGCTGGTGAAACGGCCTTGGTCCTTCCCGGGAGGACGCCGCCCTTCGTATCAACAGAACGCATCGCGGGCATGGGCTCAGACGTTGTGCCGTGGAGAATGGCCACGAAATCGTGGGACTCGACGACGTTGTCTGCCATCTCCCGGTAGGCGAAGGCCACCGCGCCTGCCGCGATCACGGTGGTCATGCGGTCTGCGGCCCTGAACCGCTGCACCAGCGACGTGAAGTCCGCGTCCGCCGAGGCAATGAAAAACTCCTCGATTCCCGCCGGGCCGGCCAGGGCATCCATGGCGTCGAGCACAAGGTTGATGTCCGTGCTGCTCTTGCCCCGCTGGGTCAGGGAAGGGCAGTCGATGACGCGAAATCCCGCCCTGGTCCAGTACGTCCGGTACTTGGAGTACACCACGGGGTTGAGGTAGCAGTTGCGGATCAGGAAGCGGCGCGACTGCTCGCCTGCACCACCCGCGGACAGCGCATCCGCCCAATGCTTTGGGTCCTCGGCAAACCGCTTGGCTGCGACCGGGTCCAGCGCATGCAGCCCGGTGTAGACATTGTCGAAATCAACGAACATCGCGGCCCGGATGCCTGGCCGCCTGGACTGCGGATACGCTTCGGTCATTGGCTCAGTGTGCCAGCATGATTGTGCCGCCACCAGATGACGAGGCCGGTCCGGCCCCGGTTATGTCACCGCCGTCGCGTTCGCCGGTGACCCTGTGGCACCCGTGATGTTCAGCGGCTTGACGGTGACGAGGGCGTCCCAGTTTCCGGTGGCCTTCATGTGCCGGCTGAGCGGGCCGAGCTGCCAGAGTTCGCCCAGTGGCAGGCCGAGTTTGGCGAGGAGCTGCTGGTGCATCATGCCGTGGTCGTTCGGTGCCGTGTCCCGGAACGGACTCGACGGGACGGGCGGCAGGCATTCGACGGCGAAGTTGTCCGCCGCGAGGACGGCGAGCCGGTTGTCCCAGGCCCAGGCGACGAACTCTGCCGACTGCCCGATGCCGCTGGCCCGGCGGCTGTCCCGCAGGCTGTTCCTGTCCTCCGGCGGGAGCGAGAGGAACCATTCGCACCATCCCGTGTGCAGCATGAGGATGTCGCCGGGCCGGAGAATCAGGGACTGCGCTTCGGCCGCTGCCCGGATCAGGGCCAGACTGAGAGGTTGCCCGTTCGCGTGGTCGATCGGCGTGCCCTGTTCCCGGCAATAACCGTCCAGGTCCACCAGCACGCCCCGGCCGACGATGGGCTGCTCGGCCCACACCTGGATGCCGAGCGCCGCTGTTCCTTCCCGGACGTCGCCGTCGGGCGTGCCGTTGTAGAAGCCGACGTCGTCCGCCCTGCGGTGCCGGAGCCCGTCGATCTGGCTGGAGCCCTGCAGGTAGTACCCGTCGAGGTAGTCGTCGCGGTGTGCGGGGTGGGACGAGTAGATCGTGTGCCGGGGAGCCCTTCGTTTCAGCGACATGCCGGGATCGAACGCGTCGGCGGGGTAGTCGAGGCCGAACGCGGTGCCGGTCCTGATGCACGCGGAGGCTTCCCGGACGGAATCAGGGCCGATGAAGGACGGGGTGCCGCGTCCGGCGTCGGGGAAAAGGCCCCAGGAGGTTCCCGAGAGGGGCCCGTCCCGTTCCAGCAGGGACTCGAAGGAAGGGTAGGTTGTGCCGGATTCCGGGGTCATCGTGTGCGGGCTTCCTGCTGCGGGCTGTTCTGTTTCGCCGGGGCCTTGTAGCTGAGCAGGAACCCGGCGATGGCGCAGACGGACGCGGCGATGCATGCCGGGCCCTTGACGGCTTCATTGAGGACTGCCAGCCACTCGCCCTGGCCTGTAATCAGGGCGATGGCCTGTCCGGCAACGAAAACCATGCCGGCGATGAGGAGCACCGCCAGGCTGACCACGAAGACGGCGTTGATGGTGTGTCGTAGCTTCTGCATTTGCACGCTTCCTAGAGGGGGACGCCGATGGGGAGGACACCGACGGCGATCAGCACGCCGATGGCCAGCAGGGGCAGGGCGTAGAGGGCGAACAGGCGGGCAAAGGTCCTGATCGGGTCCACATCGGCGATGCCGCAGGCAACGTACAGGGGCGCGCCTCCCGGCGGGACCGCCGCCTCGCAGGAGGAGAAGACCAGTACCGCGACTGCCGCCGTGGTGGCCGGGACGCCGGCCGCAACCAGTGTGGCCACGCCAACGGTTCCGACGGCGGCCATGGTCGCCGTCGCGGACAGGGGCGCCGCGACCGCGATGACGATCAGCCCGATCAGGATGGCTAGCAGCCACAGCGGCAGGTTCAGCCCGTTCAGCAGCGCCGTCATCTGCTTGGGCAGGCCGGTGGCGGCCAGTGCGTTGGCGCCGGCGAACGCGAAGACCACCGTGACGCCGACGACGCCGAAGCGCGGGGCGGACTGCTGCAGGAACTCCCAGTAGGCCTTCGGACTGCGGGGCAGCCGCTTCCGTCCCAAAATGGTTCCGGTGATGATGAGGATCACGGGGATCCATACGATGACGCTGACGGATTTGGTCACGTCCGAACCGGCCCAGTCCGTTAGCGCAGCGGCGATGGCCCCGGAAGTGATGATCAGCGGGATGGCCACCACCACGAACAGGAGCAGGGTGGCCCAGCCCTGGCTGAACGCCCGCCGGATGGGAGCCCGGTGGGCCGGGTCGAGGGGTGCCATGTCGCTCTTGCGGATCAGCACATACGTGATGATCAGGCGGTGCAGGAAGCACCACAGCCCGCCCAGCAGCAGCGGAAGGACAAGGTCGTTGATCTGCAGCAGCGGCCCGACGGTGGCGGATCCGACCAGGACGAACATGGAGGCGCTGAACGGAAAGGTAATGCCCATTCCGGCGTTCCCGGCCACGAGCGTGGCCGCGGACGGTTTGTCCAGCCGGGACTTTTCCATCCAGGGAATGGTCACCGAGCCCACGGTCGCGGCGATCGCGGCCTGGTTGTGGACCACGCCGCCCAAGCCGGCCGATGCCACCGTGGAGACCCAGGCCGGGCCGCCCTTGACGCCGCCGATCAGGGAGTTCAGGAGGTCGATGAGCCGGTCCAGCACCCCGGTGCGCTCCAGCAGGTAACCCATGAAGACGAACGCCATGGTGGCGTAGACGATTTCATCGGTGATCGCGTCATAGAACGAGTCCCAGCCGATCTGCGCGGCGGCCCCGGTGAACGGAAGGACAACGAGGAATCCGAGGAGCATGGCTTCGCCGACGCTGCGCCTGATGACCGTCGTCCAGAGCAGGATGACGGCCAGATAGGCCCCCAGCGCCCAGATGCCGGTCATCGGGCTGCTCCTTCGTAGGTTTCGTTGGTGTCCGGGTTCATCGTTGACTCCCTGTTCATTGATTCTGCCTCATGCGCGGTCAGCGCAGGGCTGCCTCCGGTGCGGGTACCGCGGCGATCCGCGCCAGGGCTGCCGCCGAGGCTTCCGTCATTTCCGCCGGGACGCCGAGCTCTGCAAGGTAGTTCGCGGTGTCCTGCATTTCCCGGGACCTGCGCACGGCGTGCTTGGCCGTTCCGGTCAGCAGCCTGTCGATGACAGCCTGGCCGTCGCCGGCGAGCTGCCGTGCGATCTGCTCCCGGATCCACTGTTCCAGCCCTGCGGCCCGGCCTGCGGTGACGGCTTCGACGATGATCGAGGCGAGGCCCTTCATCAGGACGCTGCGCAGCAGCTTGTGGGACATTGCCGCACCCGGCCCGCCGTCGGCAATTTCGACGGCGGTACCCAGCGGAGTCAGCAGCTGCGCCACCGCAGCCGAGCCGGGACCGCTGACCATGAGCGGCGTCTTGACGCCGAGGGCGGCGACCGGGCCCAGGATCGCGACGTCGGCGAAGAGCGCCTGGCTGGACAGCTGGCCGAGTTCCTCCATGACCGCGGGGGAGGAGGAGGTGAGGTCCGCGTAGGTGCTGCCGGCCGGGAGTACGGGCAGGCAGTCCTGCGCGACGCTGCGGGCAGCGGCGGCGCCGGTGAGCACCAGAACGATCTCCGCGTCCCGGCAGGCCTCGGCGGCGGTGGCCGCCCGCGTGATTCCCTGCGGGGTGGAGGGGGCCACGGGGTCAAACCCGGTGACCTGGTGCCCGGCTGCAGCCAGGGCTTCGGCGTAGGCTGCTCCTGCTTCGCCCAGGCCGATGATGGTGCACTTTGTCATGGGAGGTCTGTCCTTACTGCTGGCCGCGGGCGGCGATGATTGATGCGCGGCGGTTGGTCTCGTCGGCGAAGACGGCTTCTGCGGCGTCAGCCACGGCCGCGGCCTGCTCACTGGGGATGACGACGATGCCGTCGGAGTCGCCGATGATGATGTCGCCCGGCAGGACGGGAACGCCGCCGAAGGCGACGGGGCCGCCGAGCCGGTGCGGGCCGTTCTTGTACGGGCCTGCCGGGGTGACCGCCCGGGCGAAGACCGGCATGCCGATCTCGCCCAGAGCCTCGGCATCGCGTGCAGCACCGTCAAGGGCGAAGCCGGCGATGCCGAGGCTGATGGCGCGCTCGCCGATCAGCTCACCCAGGAGCGCGCGGGACTCGTCCGCGCCGCCCGAGACCACGATGACGTCCCCCGGCTGCGCCAGCCCCAGGGCCTGGTGGATGCCCTGGTTGTCCCCCGGGCGGGTCCAGACGGTGAAGGCGGGACCGGCGATTTTCGCCCCGGGCCAGATCGCCTGGATCGCTGAGTCGGCGACGCCCAGCCGGTCCATGGCGTCACCGATGTTCGCGGCGGGCAGCTTGGCCAGCCGGTCGATCAGTTCCTGGTCCGGGCGGGTGAAGGAGGTGTCCTGAAGGGCGGGGGTGGTCATGGCGGTGTCTTCCCTGGTGGTGTTGGTGTGGCGGCTAACGGGCGGGCGGGTGTTTTGGGTCAGTCCTTCTTTTGAACCAGGGGCAGGACCTTCTTGAAGTCCGCCTCCTGTCCGGCCCAGAACGTCTCGTAGTCCTTGCCGGAGAGGTAGCTGGTCTGCAGGCCGAGGTCGTTCATCTTCTTGACGACCTCCGGGTCCTCGATGGCCTTCCGGAAGGCGGCCTCGAGCTTCTTGGCGACGGCGTCCGGCAGGCCGGCGGGGGCGGAGTAGCCGCGGGCGGTGCCGGCTTCGACGTCGTACCCGCTTTCCTTGAACGTGGGCACGTCCGGCAGTGCCGGGGACCGCTCGGCGGTCATGATGCCCAGGACACGGGCCTTGTTCTGCTTGGTCAGATCGGTCACGTCACTGACATTGGCGACGAGGACGTCCACGTGCTTGCCCAGGAATGCCGTGGTGGCCTGGGATGCACCTTCGGAGAAGTGGACCGGAGCGAACTCGGCGCCGGTGGTCTCCTGGATCTGGGCCAGCGCAAAATGCTCGCCGGTCTGCAGGCCTGTGGTGCTCGCGGTGAGGGACTTGGGCTTGGCCTTGACCGAGTCCAGCAGTTCCTTCAGCGTCTTGTACGGGCTGTCCGGCTGGACGGCGATGACGGCCGGGTCGATGACCTGGCGTCCCAGCGGCTGGAAGCTGCTGCGCGTGTACTTCGCGCCGCGGGCCGGGTCCAGCGGGGACACGACGACGGACGGGGAGCCGGTGGCGCCGATGGTGTAGCCGTCGGGCTTGGCTCCGGTCAGCTGGGTGTAGCCGATCTGGCCTCCGGCGCCGGGCTTGTTGATGACCTCGACGTTGGTGCCGAGTTCCTTTTCCAGCACGGGCTGGACGAGGCGGGCTGCGGTGTCCACTGCGCCGCCTGAGGAGAAGGCGACGATGAGATCAATGGTCTTGCCCTTCTTGGGGAAGTCGTTCCCGGAGGTGGAGGATGCGCCGGCGTTGGCGCCGCATCCGGTGAGGGCGAGCAGGGCGGCTGCGGCAAGGGCCGCGGTTACTTTCTTGCGTGACAAGGTTCTTCTCCTTCGAAGAGATGCGTGGGCTAAGTGGCGGATAGGTATGTGGATGGGTGGCGGGGTGAATCAGGCTTCGGGGTCCTCTGTGAGGGCCTTGGGTTTGCGGAACTTGAGCAGTGGGCTGCAGATGATCAGCACGCCAAGGCCGATCAGCACTGCGGAGATGGGGCGGTTGAGGAAAACGCTGAAGTCGCCCTGGGAGATTTCCAGCGATTCGCGCAGGGAGCGTTCCATCAGCGGTCCCAGGACCAGGGTGAGGACCATGGGGGCCAGCGGAATGTCCAGGTGCCGGAGGGCCAGGCCGAGGAGGCCGAAACCGATCATGACGAAGACGTCGAAGACGCTGAAGTTGATGGTGTAGGCGCCGATGACCATGAACAGCAGGATCAGGGCGGTCAGGATGGGGGTGGGGACCCGCAGGATCGAGGTCCAGAGCCCCACCAGGGGGACGTTGAGCAGCAACAGGAGGACGTTGCCGATGAAGAGGCTGGCGATGATCGCCCACGCGATATCGGAGTGTTCGGTGAACAGGCTGGGTCCTGGGGTCAGGCCCTGCTGGAGGAATGCGCCCATCAGAACGGCGATGGTCGGGGATGCCGGGATGCCGAGGGTGAACAGTGGGATGAGCGCCGCGTTGGCATGGGCGTTGTTGGCCGTTTCCGGGCCGGCAACGCCTTCGACGGCGCCCTTGCCGAGTTCGCTACGGAAGCGGGAGAACTTCTTTTCCGAGGCGTAGGACAGAAGGGATGACACGGATCCGGTCATTCCGGGGATCAGCCCCAGGCCGAAGCCGACACCCGTGCCGCGGGCCATGGCCGGTGCGCTGCGGCGCCATTCCGTCCGGGAGGGGAACAGGGAGCGGAACCCCGGAGCGTGCACCAGGGGGGTCTCGGCGTTTTTCCGGTAGGAGAGGATTTCGGAGAGGCCGAAGACGCCGACGATGACGGCCACGAAGCTGACGCCGTCCAGGAGCCGGTCCATGCCGAAGGTAAAGCGGGGTGCGCCGGCGACGGGGTCGATGCCCACCATGGAGATCAGCAGGCCCAGCGCTCCCGAAATCAGGGCCTTGACCATTGATTTCCCGGCCAGCGCCACGAGCAGGGAGATTCCGACCACCATGAGGGCGAAGAACTCAGGGGGTCCGACAAGCAGGCCCAGTTCACCCAGCGGCTTGGCGGCCGCGACCAGTCCGATGGTGGCAATGGTTCCACCGATGAAGGATCCGACGGCGGCCAGGGTCAGTGCCGCTCCTGCCCGGCCGAGTTTGGTCATTGCATAGCCGTCGATGGTGGTGATCGCTGAGGATGCCTCACCGGGAGTGTTCAACAGGACACTGGTGATGGTGCCCCCGTACTGCGTGCCATAGAAGATCGCGCACAGCATGATGATGGACCCGGCGGGGTCCAGATTCAGCGTCAGCGGGATCAGGAGTGCGACGCCCGCGACGGGTCCGACGCCGGGCAGGACGCCGATGATGGTGCCCAGGAGGCAGCCCAGGAACGCAAAGATCAGGTTCTGCCATGTCATGGCAGTCGCGAAGCCGTTCAGCAGTTCATTGAGGGTGTCCATGTCTAGAGTCCGATCAGGTTCAGGACGGGAATGGATGAGACAGGAAGGGCCACGTTCAGTCCGTAGTTGAAGGCGTAGAAAGCGCCGACGCTTCCGGCCAGGGCGGTCAGCAGGGCGGACAGCCAGCCCCTCTTTCCCCGGATCTTCAGGTGGTACATCAGGAAGAGGAACATGCTCAGCTGGAAGCCGAGCAGGTCCAGCAGCGCTGCCAGCAGCACAAGGCTGACGACGACGGCGAGCACCAGTCCGCCGTCGGCCCGCTCACCAGCGGCGCTGGGGCGCTTGAGTTCCTGCAGCAGCCACAGGACCGACATCGCTGCGAGCACTGCGCCCATGGCGAAGGGGAACAGCCCGGGGCCGGGACCCAGGGAGGTCCACAGGCCGAGGCCCACCGAGCTAACAAGTACGTAGGCGCCCAGTGCCCCGAAGGCGGCGATCCCTGCCAGAACGCTGCGCGCTGGCCTCGCCCGTGCGGGGGACTGGGTCATGGTCGACTCCGTTGTCATCAAAATTGCCTTCCAATTGCTTTCATAGAATGAAAGTCTCTTACGTCAGAAGAAATAGTGACACGGCCCACAGGAGCTGTCAAGCGGGTGGGTGGGGGAGTGGAAGTTACATAGAATGAAAGAATGACGGTGACAAACACCCAGCCCGGCACTGCGGCGGACGACGGCGGCAAGCCCTCCAACATGCGCTCGCTGTCGCGGGCCATGGAAGTGTTCGCGGAACTGCAGCGGGCCGACAGGCCCCAGCGGCTCAGCGATTTGGCGCGGAACTGCGGTATGAGCCTGCCCACCACGCTGCGCATCCTGCGTGTGCTGCAGGATTTCGGCATGGTCAGCCAGACCGACAAGACCTACCGGATCGGTCCGGCCGTGCTGCCGGCGGCGCGCAGCTACATCGAAAACGACCCCCTGGTGACCGCGTCCCGCCCCGTGCTCCAGCAGGTGGCGGCGCAGACCGGAATGACCGCGTCCCTCTACACGCGGCTGGGTTTCGAGCGCATCCTGGTGGTCCGCGTCGACGGCGACGCCCCGCTTCGGTATGACATGCCCCTTGGCAAGCGGCTGCCCCTCACTCTCGGGGCGGCGGGCAAGATCCTGCTCGCGGGCGCACCGGATCACCATCTCGAGGAGGTGGTGCAGCAGGCGGTGGCGGCCGGGCATGAGGAATCCACCTTCAGCCTGGCCGAGCTTAAGGCCCGCCTGCCCCAACCCGGAACGGACTACGCCTATTCGGCCGACGAGCGTGCCACCGGTGTACATTCCGTTGCGGTCGCCATCAGGAGGTCCGGACTGCCCAGCGAATCGATTGCGCTGACCAGCCCGGTGGAAGCAGCCACTAAAGACGGGCTGACGGCCAGCGTGCCCGAACTGCGCGGCGCTGCGGGCCGGCTCGCCGAGCTGCTGGAGGGAACCGTCTACTGAAATTAAACAGACACGGCCGCCCCTGCCGTACGTGTGCAGGGGCGGCCGTGTTGTGTTGGGAAATGGCTAGCGGGTGCGGGCGGAGATGACCTGTTTGGTCATGGCGCCTGCGCTGCCGAGGTAGCCTGCGGGGTCGCAGAGCTGTGCGATGCGGTCCTCGCCGAGGTGCTGGACAAGTTCCGGATGCCTGACGAGTTCGGATTCCAGTGTGGTGCGGGTTTCGATGGCGGTCTTGCAGGCGTCGTAGATGACGTGGTGGGCCTCCTGGCGGCCGAGGACGGGGGCGACGGCCATCATGACGGCCTCGGCGACGATCAGCCCGCCGGTGATGGCGGTGTTTTCGCGCATCCGGTCGACGTTGACCTCGAGTCCGGACAGCATGAATTCCGCCTGGGCCAGGGAGCTGGCGAGCAGCAGGAAGGATTCGGGGATGGTGGCCCATTCCAGGTGCCAGGGGCCGGTGGCGCGTTCGAAGTCCTGCACCATGGCGTCGAGCATGGTGGAGGATTTGTCCCTGAGCATTTTGGCTGCGGCGAGCATCAGTTCGCAGGAGATGGGGTTGCGCTTTTGCGGCATGGTGGAGCTGGCGCCACGGCCCATGACGAACGGTTCGGCGGTTTCGCCGTATTCGGAGGAGCACATCAGCATGACGTCCAGGGCAATCTTGCCGAGGGAGCCGCCGATGTTGGCCAGCAGGGATACCATTTCGGCCAAGCCGTCCCGGGCGACGTGCCAGGTGATGTCGGGATCGGTCAGGCCGAGCTCCGCCGCCAGCGCGGCCCGTGTTTCCAGGCCTTCGGGTCCTTCGCCGAGGGATGCGAGGGTGCCGGCGGCGCCGCCGAACTGGACCATAAGGTCGCGTTCGGCGGCCTGGGCGAGCCGGTCGGCCTGCCGGTCGAGGGAGGAGAGCCAGACGGCGCAGCGGTAGCCGAAGGTCACGGGCAGGGCGTGCTGCAGGTGGGTGCGGCCGGCGGCGAGGGTATTCACGTGGGTTTCGGCGAGCCGGGCCAGCGCAGCCCTGACTCCGTTGAGCTGTTCTGTCAGGATGGCGACGCCTTCCTTGCACTGGAGCATTGTGGCGGTGTCCATGATGTCCTGGGTGGTTGCGCCCCAGTGGATGTAGCCGCCGTCGTCGCCGCACTGCTCCGAGAGCTGCTGCACGATGGGCAGGATGGGGTAGCCGACGATTTCGGTTTCCCGGCGGAGCCGCTCCTGGTCGAGTCCGGCGAAGTTGGCGGTCTGGGTGATCCGGGCGGCGGCGTCTGCGGGAATGAGGCCCACCCTCGCTTCGGCGCGGGCGAGGGCCGTTTCGGTGTCGATGATGCGGCTGACGTAGGCGTCGTCGCTGAAGACTTCGCGCATGCGGGCGGTGCCGAACATGTCGCGGAACAGCAGGGAATCGTAGACGGTGGAGCTCATGCGAGTGGATCCTTTACTTCGTGGCGGCGGCGGAGAAACTGCCGGATTCGTGGACGGCGGCGGGGGTTAAGGCGGGGGAGGAGGCTTCCCTGGCTTCCTGGCGTTCCATTTCGGCGAGGAAAAGGGCGGGGTCGGCCAGCGCGCGGCGGACCTTGGGAACGTCCATTTCCTTGGTCAGCTTGGAGACGACGATGGTGGCCACGACGTTGCCGAAGGTGTTGCAGAAGGCGGTGGCAATGGACATGAACCGGTAGACGCCGAAGAGGATCGCAACGCCTTCCAGCGGCAGGTAGCCGGTGGCCGCGACGGTCGACGCGAAGACGACGTAGGTGCCGCCGGAGACGGTGGCGGCGCCCTTGGAGGTCAGCAGCATCAGTGCCATCAGGCCCAGCTGTTCGCCCAGTCCCATGTGAACGCCAAACGCGTTGGCCAGGAAGATGGTGCAGATGGACATGTACAGCGACGTGCCGTCCAGATTGAAGGCGTAACCGGTGGGGACCACCAGCCCGACGCTCTGTTTGGAGCAGCCCATGGCGGTGAGCTTCTTCAGCAGCCCGGGCAGCGCCGACTCGGAGGAGGCGGTGCCCAGCACCAGGGACATCTCAACCTTCACGAAGCGCAGGATCCGGAAGACGTTGAACCCTGCGATCAGGCAGACCAGTCCGAGGACGACGGTGATGAACAGTGCGACGACCGCCCAGTATTCGAGTACCAGCTGGGCAAGTGCCAGCAGCATGGCGCTGCCGTTGGTGCCGACCGAGTAGGCGATGGCACCAAAGGCGCCGATCGGGGCGAGCTTCATGATCACGTTGATGAAGCCGAAGAACGCCTCGGAGACGGTGTCGAGGCCGCCCTGGATCTTGCCGAGAACGGCAGGTTTGAGGGTGAGGAGGCCTGCCCCGAAGATGACGGCGAGGATGACCACCTGCAGCAGCTGGCCGGAGGTGAAGGCGCCGAAGAAGTTGTCCGGGAAGATACCGGTGAGGAAACCGGCGAAGGAGTGGTCGCCGTTGGTGGCGGGTGGCTTGCCGCTGCTCGCGGTGAGCGCGCCGGCCCCCTCGCCGACGTGCAGGAGGTTCGCGGCCAGCAGGCCGAGGCCCAGGGCGAGCGTGGACACGACTTCGAAGTAGATGAGGGCGGAGAAGCCGATCCGGCTGGCCTGCTTGAGGTTCCCGGCGGACAGGATGCCCAGGACCACGGTCAGGAAGACCAGCGGGGCGATGCCCGTTTTGATCAGGGCGAGGAACAGGTCGCCCACGATCTTGAGCTGGGCTGAGAACGCCGGGAAGGCGAAACCGACGACGATGCCCAGTGCCATGGCGATCATGACCTGCGCACCCAGGCCCCGGTACCAGGCTTTCTTCGGCCGGGGAGCGGC
This sequence comes from Arthrobacter sp. NPDC056493, assembly GCF_042795115.1. Taxonomy (NCBI): domain Bacteria; kingdom Bacillati; phylum Actinomycetota; class Actinomycetes; order Micrococcales; family Micrococcaceae; genus Arthrobacter; species Arthrobacter sp. NPDC056493. The sequence continues at coordinate 30,554 of NZ_JBHTSL010000036.1, forward strand.
TGCTTCCAGGAGCTGTTCTTGCGACTTCATTGACGCCTCACTTGTCTAGACACATTTTCTGTCTAGACAAATGTGAGGCATGTCATGGGGTTCTGTCAAGGCCGCTGCCAGAGTGGGCCTGGCGGCAGTGGGGTGGGACTCGGGTTAGCTGCGTTCCAGAACGGACTCGTAGACGAAGCGGGAACCGGGGTGTGTGCTGACCGCGACGGCGAGGATTTCGCCGTCGGTACCGATGTAGCGCCGCGTGAGCTGCAGGGCGACGGAACCCGGCAATTCTCCCAGCGCCTTGGCGGCGTCGCCGTCGAGCACTGTGGCTTTGATGTGCTGCAGGACGCGCTTGACCTGGCGGCCGGTATGCTCGGCGATCAATTCGGCCACGAGCCGGTCGCTGTCCTTGAGCTCGTCCGAGATGAGGGCGGCGTGCTCGGGGGAGAGGTACACCTGGGCCCAGGACAGCGGGCGGCCGCCATCCGCCGGCTCCTGCCGTGTCGACGTGATGCGGGTCCGGACCGTGCCGGCGGGAACACCCAGATCGTCCGCGAGGCCGTCATCGACGGTGACCTGGTCTGTGGAAAGGATGCTGCGCACCGCAGTCCGCCCGTACTGGGCAAGCTCTTCGATGGAGGAGAGCTTTGTGTGGAATTCCTGGGCCGGCTGCAGCCGGACCACCCGTGTGCCCTGGCCTTTGCGCCGCGCGATCAGGCCGGCCTCCTCAAGCTGGCGGAGCGCCGCTCGCAGCGTCTCCCGGGACACGCTGTACTGGGACGCCAGCTCCGGCTCGGACGGGAGGAAGGCGCCCACCTCCCACTGGCCGCCGGCGATCCGTGCCTGCAGATCCTCAGTGATCGCTATATACCTGGCAGCCACCGCTGGCCTTCCTCCCTTGGGGTCGATACTCTTGCAGACAAGTCTAGACAGGTTGGGGCCGGATGCCGCGGACCTCGCATGAGGGAGTCTCAATGGCCGGAATGCCGCCGGCAACAGTGGAGGTGAGTGCCGCCGTCGTCCATGCCCTCCTCCGGGACCAGCGGCCGGACCTTGCCGGCCGCTCCCTCGAGCGGGCAGCCAATGGCTGGGACAACGCGACCTTCCGGCTCGGGGACGATTTGGCGGTCCGGCTGCCGCGCCGGGATGAGGCCGTTCCGCTGATCCTGCACGAGCAGCGGTACCTTCCCGGTATCGCCAACCGGTCCCCGGTTCCGGTTCCTGTGCCCGTCCATGCCGGCCGGCCGACGTCGGACTTTCCCTGGCCGTGGAGCATCGTGCGGTGGGTGCCCGGCGCGCCGGCGGTGGACGCCGGACCAGCGGGCCGCGGACAGGCCGTTGACGGCCTGGCCGCGTTTCTCATGGCCCTCCACGTGCCAGCAGAAGCGGGTGTCCCGGTAAATCCCGTCCGCGGGGTGCCGCTGATGGACCGGAACGCGGTGGTGTCGGCGCGGCTCGGGGACCGCGGCCGCTACCCCCGGGCAGAAGAACTGAAGGCGGTGTGGGCGGAGGCCTGCGCGGCCGGGGCCTGGGCGGGTCCGGAAATGATGCTCCACGGCGACCTGCATCCGGCCAACATCCTGCTGGCGGCGGACGGATCGCTGGCCGGCGTGATCGATTTCGGCGATGTCGGGGCCGGGGACCCGGCCGTTGACCTTGCGGCGGGATGGTTAATGTTCGACGCCGGCACCCGCCGGCGCTTCATGGGCGCCTTTGGCTCCTCGGTGGACAGCGGCACCTGGGCCCGTGCCCGCGGCTGGGCACTGGTCCTCTCCACCGCCATGCTCAGCAACTCCGACGACAATCCGCGGATGTTCTCCGTGGGGGAGTTCGGGATCGGGCAGGTTCTGGCGGGCTGAGGCGGCGTTTTGCGCGGGCCGGGGCGTAGGGTGGGGCGCATGGAGATGCGCCTTGAAGTTGTGCAAGTGCCCGTGGCCGACGTGGACGCGGCGAAGTCGTTCTACGTGGAGAAACTGGGCTTCGTCCTCGACCACGATGTGGAACACATCCCGGGGATGCGGGTGGTGCAGCTGACGCCGCCCGGTTCTGCTGCCTCGATCGTCATCGGGACGGGAATGACCAGCATGTCGCCGGGGAGCCTGGAGGGGCTGCAGCTTGTCGTGCCCGATATCGGTGCGGTCCGCGCCGAGCTGCTGGACCGCGGCGCCGGCATCAGTGAGGTCCAGGACATGGGCGGGGTGCAGTTTGCCTTCCTTAGCGATCCTGATGGCAACCGCTGGGTCATCCAGGGTGCGACGCCTCCGGAGGTCAAGAGCGCGCACCTGGACGCCCCAGCTTCGTAGCCGCCGGGCGCACGGCGTCGCCGATATTCGCTGGCGCCCTATTCGTTGACGAGGACGGGGACGCCCACGGCGGCGGAAACCGCCTTGCCTCGGAGGTTTTCCGGGACCGGGATGCTGAACTTTTCGGTCTCCGACGGCGGTCCGATGTGGCTGTGCCCGTCTTCCGAAGCGTGGTGCACGTAGCGGCCGGTGCCGAGCAAGTTGCCCTGTTCGTCGTAGAAGCCCGCCAGGACCTGCAGCTCGAGAAGGTCGCTGACGTCGCTGGTGATGCGGATTGTTCCGCTTGCACCGGTGGCGGTGAACGCCGGCTGCTCCAGGACGAACCGGTCGTCGAACGGTCCCTTGACCTGGACGGCCCGGCCCTTGGCGGGTTTGGCGCTCTGCAGTCCGGGCAGTCCGGGTTCCCCGGATGCCGGGACCAGGCCTGGCAGGGTCGCCTGTACGGTCGCGGCCGGACGAGGCGTTTCTGCCGCGGCCGGACCTGCAGGCTGGTTCAGTGTCCCCGCGAGGACAGCGGCCGCAGCCAAAAGTGTTGCGCCGCCGATGATGACGGTCTTCATTTTGTGGTGCATGTGAGTGTTCCTGTGCTGGCAAGGATGGAGACATGGTTCCGGTGGCCGGGGATGTTTCCCCGGCCACCGGAAGGGGGAATGGTCAGCTCACCCGCAGGGCGTCGCCGACGATGGTGAAGAGATCGGTGTTGTCCACGCTGCCCTGGAGCTTTTCCGAACCCGAGCCGAAGGAGAAGACGGGGACGTCCGCACCGGTGTGGTTGCCGGAAAGGTAGGTCAGCCAGAGGCTGGCGTCCTTGGACCCGTCCTGGACGCCGGCGGCGTCATCAGGGGTGCGGAAGGTAGCGGGGGCGAAGTTGTGCGGATCGCCCGAACCGGCGCCGTTGACGATGCCGGTAGAGCGGCTGGCGTCCTTGGTGTTGCCGCCCGTGCGGGTGGGGGCGGAGTTGTTCGCCGGGTTGCCGCTGTCCACATTCACGGGCGGGTTCGCGGCTTCGGCGTTGGTGAAGGAGCCCTTCTCAATGATGTTGAACCCGGCGCATTCGTGGTCTGCGGTCACAATCACGAGGGTGTTGCCGTCCTTCTTGGCGAAGTCCATGGCCGCGGCGACGGCGTCATCGAAGGCCTTGATTTCCTCGAGGGTCTGGGACGCGTCGTTGGCGTGGGAGCGCTTGTCGATGAGGGCACCCTCGACCTGCAGGTAGAAGCCGTTGCCCTTGCTGCCGGAGCCGAGCAGGTCGATGGACTTCCTGGTCATTTCGGCCAGGGTGGGTTCCTGGGCCTGCGGGGCCGACGGGTTGTCCTGCTTGGACTTCTCCACGGTCAGGTTTCCCTTGTTGAACAGACCGAAGACCCTGCTCCCCGCCGCTGCCGAGAGATCCGTCTTGGTTGCCACGGTCTGGGAAGCGGGGGAGCCCAGGACCGTGTAGCCCTGGTCGCGGAGCGCTTTCTCGTCAGCGGTGTCAAAGCGGCTCAGGCCGCCGCCGAGGATGACATCGGCGGTGCCGTTGCGGGCGATCTGGTCGGCGATCGGGGTGACGCGAAGGTCGCTGGTGGCCAGGGGCGAACCTGTGATGGCGGTGTCCTGGCAGGCGGCCGCGGAATAGACGGGTCCCTGGCAGCCGCGGGCGAGGGCGTGGCTCATCTGCCCGGCAGGGGTGGCGTCGGTGATTTCGGCGGTGGAGACGTTGCCGGTACGGTATCCGGCCTGCTTGGCCTTTTCCATCAGGGTCGGGACGGAGGTGCCCTTGGCGTCCACGCCCAGGGCGGCGTTGTAGGTCTTGACGCCGGAGGCCCATGCGGTGGCCGAGGATGCGGAGTCGGTGACGTAGTTCGGGCGGAAATCTGCCTGCCCGGGCTGGCCGGAGTTTTTCTCCACGGAATAGGTGCTGACGTAGCCGTGGGCAGGCAGCTTTTCCATGTTCAGCCGGCCATCGGCGCCGTAGAAGCGCTCACGGCCGGCAGTGACGTGGGTACGGCCCATGCCGTCTCCCACCATGTAGATAACGTTTTTTACGCGGCCGTTGTTGGCGGCGTCATTGGCTGCTGTTGCCGGCGAGCCGGCGGCGGCCAGCCCGGCAAGGGCGGCAACTGCGACGAGCGTCGCCGATGCGGACACGGAAAATGTGCGTTTCATGTGGAGGTTCTCCCGGATGCGAATGATGGGTGCGAATGGCACCGCTCAGACACTAGGGACGGCACACGATGCGGCGGTGACCAGAAGGTGCCCCGCCGCTGGACGGGAGCTTACGGCCGGATTAACCTGCTTGCGCCATGAGTGATATTCAGGTCAGCTGACAGCTGTATAGATCGGATCGGAGGCATTCTGTCAGGGACATTCCTGCCCTGCTCTAGTCCACGTCGCTGGACGGTTCTGCAGCCCCTTTGCGGCCGGTAAGCCATCCGGGCAGGGCGGCGTCCAGCGCGTCTGAACGTTCGGGAGAGAGGTCGCCGTGGCGGAACTTGTACCGTTGGCTGCGCAGCCACCCCCCGAGCTCCTTTTCCACTCCGGCCACGCCGGGGGTGGTGCGGGGCCAGGGGTGCCCCGTGGCGAGATAGGCAGCCAGCTGCTCCAGACGGTCCTGCCATTGCTGATCCTCCCTGGCCTCGCGGGGTTTGCGCCGCCAGTCGGGCAGGACGGACAGGCCTGCGCCAATGACCGGGTTCAGGATGCCGGCGTCCGCGTCGCGGCGGCGGCGCCGCAGCCACTGCGCGAGTTCCCGCTCCGCCTTGTCGCCGGCGTTGCGGGAGGGGTAGCGGCCCGTGGCCTCGACCATGGTGAGCAGCTGGTATAGGCGTTTGATGCCGGGCGCCGCGGGGCTGGTCCCTGCTGCAGCTGCTGCCCGGTGCTCCGTTTTCAGGCCGGGATCCGTGGCCTTGGCCGCCGTGAGGTGGGTGGTGACGGCGGCGACTTTGACCCGGGCCAGTTCGGCGATCTTCTTCCGGGACAGCCCCTTGCGGTACATGAGGGTCCACTCCGGATGTGCATCCCCTGAGCTCTTCAACGACCCGAAGCGTTTCTGGTCCCCCACCGTCACGACGTCCTGTCGAGCAGTTCGGCGCGGTGCCTCGCGGCGGCCACGAAATCGTCCAGATCCTGCCGGGTGGCCGGCGAGGACCAGCGCCGGAGCGGACCGGCGGTTTCTACGGTGACCTTCAGGAGGGTCCGCCCTGAATCGGGGACGAGGGTAAATGACTGGACCACCCGGAGCAGCCGCAGCGGCAACGCGGAGGTCCAGGTCATGACCTCGCCCGCGTCCTGCCGGACCCGCGCCCGGACAGGGCGGCCCCGGCGCGATGTGGTGATGCGGACCGTTTCACCGTCACGGAGGTCCCCGTCGATCTCTGTGATACCCGAGTCCCAGACGGGCATGTTGCCCGCATCCGTGAGGACGTCCCACACTGTGGACAACCGTGCGTTGATCAGCACCTCGGATGCATGGAGAACCATTGGCCAAGGATAGCCATGGGAGCCCTGTGCCCGGCCGGGATTCCCGCACGTTTCATCCAACATTCATCTTCACCCGTCGGAGGGTGTCCGCGCCGTGGCCGCCGGCGTCACAGTGGCTGTGGCTGTTTATGTGGAGCCGGGCGGGCGTGCCCGGACAACAGCAAGTGTGTACTGCTTGGGATGTTTCAGGACCTGCGGCCGGGCAGAAGGAGCAGCGCATCGCCCACGGGGCGCTCACCGGTGGCGTCGGAGGGCGAGTTCACAACCTGGCCGTCCTGGACCATGGTGGTGGACCCGCCGCCGTCGAGGTTGATGGCGTCGACCATGCCGAGCGAGCGGGCAACGTCCGCCGCCTCCTTGATGCTCAGGCCAAGCGAAGTTGTTTGGCGTCCATCGGCGGTGACCAGCAGCGTGCGGCCCTCGGCGTCAACACCGGCAATCGTGCGAGGGTTCCGCTTGTGCACCCAGCCGTAGTAAAAACTGTTGCTGTCACCGGAGCGGACCATGCCGTCCCGGGCAGCCGTCACGTGGACCGCACCGTCTTCGATGAGCACCGGCCCGCCGTTGACGACGTCGGTGGTGGCGCCGGTTTTCAAGGGCTTGCCGTCCCCGTTGATGAGGTCAGTTTCGACCTTCAGCCGGGAGCCAACCTTGGCCAGAGCGGCGAGCTTGTCCACGTCCGCTCCGGTGGCCTGCAGGGTGTGCCCGCCTGCAGGGACAGCTGTGCCACGGACGCTATTGACGGCGGTGACCGTCCCGTGGACGTCCAGGACGACTTCCATCCCGGGGCCGGACGGCGTGGCGGAACCGAACTCGGGCGTGAAAGCCATTATCTCGTCCGCGTCGGTGCACGTGAAGTCGTGCAGCGGCAGCGAAGTCGGGGTGTCGTCGGTGCCGCCGCAGTTCCGGATGAGGCCGGGCACGCGGTTGACGCCGTCCAGGGCCAGCTTTCCGGTGTTCCCGGCGGCAGTAACTGACCCGGCCCAGTGCAGGCGCTGGATGGAGCTCTGATCCTTGGGACCGATGACCAAGGAGGGCCGGTCTCCGACCGGTTCGCTCAGCACCTTGCCGTCCCGAACTGCCGTGCCGGCCGGGTCTCCCGGTGCTCCGGCCTTCGGGTCCAGCACGAAGTAGCCCCCGTTCACGGCTGCGAGTGCGCCGGCCGCGGCTGCAAGCTGGCTGGTGGTTTCCCGGTCCTGCAGGTTCGGGCCGAAGGAGGACTCCAGCTCGCCGCGGAATTCCTTAGGGTCAATCGTGAGGACCTCCAGCTTCCAGGGACCGCGCGTGTTTTCGGCGGTGCCCTCGTCGCCGTCCCAGCCGGTGTAGATCACGGAGGATGCGTAGCCGGCGGCCTTGATCTTCGCGACGGTGGCGGACCCGTCGGCTTTGGTCGGGAACTGTCCGGCGCGCACCCGGTAGCCGAGGTCGCCACCTGAGTCGGCCAGCCTGGGGGACTCGACATGCTCGACGCGTGCAGGAACGCCGGCTGCCTGGAGTTTGCCGGCAACCGAGCGGGCCTGCGCCTCCGCGGACAGTGCTGACGCGGGCGCGTCGGGGTCAGGTGACGCCGACGGGATGGCCACCTCGGCGGTCCACTGCAGGTCCTGGTTGGGGGTCCCGCGGGTGATGGAGGTCCGGGTCAGTCCGGGGGCCAGTTTGGTCTCGGTGCGGTTCTCGGGCAGGTCTGCAGCGCCAAGGTCCAGGGTGCCGGACGCCGCGGGCGCGGCGGCTGCATGGGCCGGGGTCCAGGCCGCGGCATTGGAGGGACCGGCGGGGGCGACGAGGCAGGCAAGGGGGAGCCCCAAGGCCAGGGCGGCGACGGCGGTCCTGCTGAGGCGGCGGTTGAAGGCAGGCATGCTCAGATCCGTTCCGCGCCGGGGCGGCCGTTCCCGACAGCGAACGAGGCATCGACGACGGCGGGTAAGGCCGTGTCGGCGGCGGACGCCACGACGAGGTAGTCGCTGCGGAAGTCCTCGGGTGTCACGGTGCAGCGGGTCCAGCCGCGCTTGTCCGGGTTGATGTAGCGAGTGTGCGGGTTCGCCGGCAGGCCGTTCTTGATGGCCTGCGCCCAGCCGCAGCCGGAGCTGATCGACGTTCCGACAAATTCGGTAGCCACCACCCTCGACTTCGGATCGGCATAGTCGCGAAGGAGGTCGTTGGCGAAGGCTGCGTGCCAGTCCCCGCTGAGGACCACGGGGTTGGCCGGTGCCTGCTGATCGATGAAGTTGGTGAGCCGGTTGCGCGAGACCACGTACCCGTCCCACTGGTCGTGGTTGACCGACAGGATCTCGCCGGGGTCGTAATCGTACTGGGCCATCATGGTCTGCTGGGCAATCACGTTCCAGCGGGCGGGCGAGGAAGCCAGCCCCTGGAACAGCCACTGCTCCTGCCCGTCGCCCATCAGCGTCCGGGAGGGATCGTACACGCCGGGGTGCTGCGGGCCGCCGGGGAAGTTCTCGGTCAGCTGGTCCGAACGGTACTGCCGGGTGTCCAGGACGTGGAACCGGGCCAGGTTGCCGTAGTCCAGCCGGCGGTACAGGACCATGTCCGGACCGGTGGGCCGTTGCGGGCGGCGCAGCGGCAGGTGCTCGTAGTAGGCCTGGAAGGCATTGGCCCGCAGCTGGAGGAAACGCTCCGGATCGTTGGACGCCTCATTGTCCGGCTGCGATACGCCGTCGGCCCAGTTATTCTCCACCTCGTGGTCGTCGAACGTCACGACGAACGGGAACTTCGCGTGTGCTGCCTGCAGGTCCACGGAGCTCTTGTACTTGGCGTGGTTGTTGCGGAAGTCGGCCAGGGACTCGTGGTTCCGGCCTTCGTAGGTGTAGTCGCCCACGTGCACCACGAGGTCAAGGTCCTCCTGCGCCATGGTGCGGTAGGCGGCGTAGCGGCCGCCGGCCCAGGACTGGCACGACGCCAGGCCGAAGGTGACCCGGCCGGGGTCTGAGCCCGCGGCCGGGGCGGTGCGTGTGTGGCCCACCGGGCTCTCCTCGTTGCCCACACGGAAGCGGTACCAGTAGTCCGCCGACGGCCGTAATCCGCTGACTTCGGCGTGCACGGAGTGGGCAAGCTCAGGCGTGGCCGCCTCGTTGCCGGCCTTAACCACGTTGCGGAAGCCAGGGTCGGTGGCCACCTGCCAGCTCACCCGGACCTGGTACGGCGGCATGCCGCCCATCCCGTCTGCCGCCTGTGGTTCGGGCGCCAGCCGGGTCCACAGCACCATGCCGTCCGGGGTGGGGTCGCCGGATGCGATCCCGAGCGTGAAGGGGTTCTGCGGGAAACGCGGATCTGCCCAGGCGGGGGCTGCCGAGAAGCCGTAAACGGCAGCTGCCGCGACGGCGCCGCCAGTTGCGGCGAGGAATCCACGCCGGGACGTGGTGAAGGAACGGGACACAGTGTCTCCTGAAACAGTGATGGGGATGGTCCCATCCATTCAGGCAAGGGCAATTGATCTGATAGTGAACGGCCAGTTAACGCAGTCCGAACCTCTTGCGGCTCGGAATCTCCGCGGAACTTCAGCCGGGAGGGCGGCCCGGATCCGTGCCCGCAGCGCCGGATCTGGTCTGCGCTCGGCGCTCGCCGGGGGGCCTTAGCGCCGGACCCCTGGCAGCCGGTCGAGGCGCGACGTCGAATCCCGGATCACGAGCTCGGGCTCGACGACGTAGTGCTGGGCGGGTTCTCCGGTCAGGATCTGGTGGTGCAGCATCTTGAATGTCGCCATGCCCAGCGCCTGGAAGTCGAGTCGCATGGTGGTCAGTGGCGGGGAGAAGTAGGCGGCTGCAGGCATGTCGTCCACCCCGACGATGGAAAAATCCAGGGGTGCCCGAAGGCCGCGTTTCTCCATGGCGCTCATGAAACCGAGGGCAATCTCGTCATTGCTGGCGAAGACTGCCGTGAACGTGCCGGGATCCGCAGCCTTGCCGGCTTGGTACCCGGCGTCCGAGGACCAGTCCTTGGCGACATCGAGTACCTGGGGGTCGAGGCCGGCGCCCTGCATGGCATCGCGGTAGCCGCGCTCACGTTCGCGGGCTTCATTGCGGGTGGACGGCCCGGCCACATGCAGGATGTCGCGGTGTCCCAGGCCGATGAGGTGACGGGTCGCCTCCCAGCCCGCAGCGTGCGAATGGGTGCCTGCCGAGCCTTCGTCCGATGACGGAAGCTCGGAAACCGTGATCAGCGGCGTTGACTGGTCCCAGTCGGCGAGCAGCTTACCGACGCCCGGCAGAGGCGTGGACACCACAACGCCGTCCACCTGTACGGATTTGAAGTGCGCCAGCGCCCGCCGCGCCTCGGCTTCCCAGTTCTTCGCCTCAAAGTCGAGATTCAACGCCGCGATAGTGAGGGTGACGTCGGCCTCGCGGGCCGCGAACCCCAAGCCCGTGAGGACGCCCGAACTCCCGTAGACGAAGGCGCCCATGGTCAGGACGCCCACTGAGTTCGTCCTGCTGGTACGGAGCGCACGGGCGGACTGGTTGGGCACGTATCCCAGTTCCGCGATGGCGGCGGTGATCCGCTCGCGGGTCTCGGCCCGCACGTAACCAACGCCGGTGAAATAGCGCGACACCGTCTGGGTCGAGACGTTGGCCAGCCTGCCGACGTCGGCCATGCTGGGCCGCGCTCCCGTCCTTGCTTTCGCCACTGTCCGCCTTCCGTCCGCAGCAGTCTGCACCCTACGCCCATCCAAAGTAAGTTTACGATCACCTACGCACGAACGGCGGCAGTTCGTCTTTTTTCACAAATATTGGTCAACCGGTTGACGTGGGTTATCGTAAACCCCCATACTCCTTTATGGGCTAGGTCACATCTTCGGCCGAGATATCAGTGACGAAAGCACCCTCAACTCATACCTACGAAAGGACGCGACGATGCGTTTGCTTGCCAAAGGCGCTGTTGCCCTGACCGCCATTGCTGTTCTGGCTGGCTGCTCCGCCGGCTCCGGCTCCTCTGCTTCCGGCAAGACCGAGCTGAACTGGTGGGTGATCAACCTGACTTCCCCCACCGCGGTTGCTGCCCAGGACAAGATCATCAAGGATTTCGAAGCAGCAAATCCGGACATCACCATCAAGAAGACCGCCCGCGCCGTTGACGCGCACAAGGACTCGCTGCGGACCGCGATCGGCACCTCCGCGGCGCCGGACATCTACGACTACTGGGCAGGTCCGGGCCTGGGCGGCGAGCTGGTCAAGAACGGCGCCAGTGCCGATCTCACCAGCGAGTACACGCAGTACAAGTGGGAGAACCGGTTCACCGAAGCTGCCCTCGGGCCGGCGAAGCAGTACGGCGGCTTCAACGGTGTGCCGTGGAAGCTCAACGGAGAGGCCATGTACTACAACAAGGCCCTCTTCGAAAAGGCCGGCATCACCAAGCTGCCCACCACCATTGACGAACTGAACGACGCCGCAGCCAAGCTCAAGGACGCCGGCATCACCCCGATCGAGTTCGGCGGCACCGTCAACTGGCACGTCATGCGCCTGCTGGACACCTTCCTCGAGGGCTACTGCGGTTCCGGGACGTTCGACAAGCTGGTCACCAACCAGGCCAACTGGGGCCAGGAGGAGTGCGTCACCAAGTCCTTCACGAACCTGCAGAAGTGGTCCAAGGACTATTTCAACAACGGCTTTATCGGCATCAACAACGACGAGTCGTCCTCGCTGTTCTACACGGGCAAGGCGGCCATGGCCCTCGAAGGTGACTGGTTCAACGCCAGCATCAAGGACAACGCCAAGGTCGAAGACTTCGGCGTCTTCGCCCTCCCGACGGGTACCGGCCGCATGTACGGCTTCGAGCAGGCCATGTACGTCACCAAGGACAGCAAGAAAAAGGACGCTGCAGCCAAGTTCCTGGACTTCATGATGTCAACCCCCGTCCAGAAGGAAACTGCAGGCCAGTTCTCCACCCAGTCGGTGAACAAGGAAGTGAAGTCCGCAGCAACCGACAGCCTCAGCAAGTCCTGGGACGGCATCTTCAAGAACGCCAAGGGCCTGTACATGAACAACGACCAGAACCTCAGCCAGGCCCAGACCACCGAGTACTGGCGGATCCAGAACCTGGTTGCCACCGGCAGCCTGGACCCGGCCAACGCCGGGGCTGAGTTCCAGAAGTTCCTGGATTCGAGCAAGTAGCTCGTTCGCTGAAGGGCGGGACTGTGCCCCGCACGTGGCCCGCCCTTCAGCCCACTGACCGATCCACAGATCAAAGGCGACCTCTCTTGTCTAAGCTCACAGCCACGCGCCTGGAGACACCACCGGGCCCCGTCATGCGGCAACCCTCAAAGAAACCGCTCCTCAAGCGCATCGCCGGCGGCGGATTCATCGCAGCCCTGCCCTTCCTAGCCCCCGCCCTGGCGGCCTACGTTGTCTTCGTCATCGGCCCGATGGTCACCGCCGTGCGGCTGAGCCTGTTCAAGTGGTCCGGCTTCAACTCGGACCCGCAGGTATTCGTCGGATTCCAGAACTACGTCCGTCTATTCACCCAGGATCCGGTGTTCTGGACCGCGATGCAGAACACCATCGTCTGGGTGCTGCTCTCCCTGGTGATTCCCACCAGCCTCGGCCTGGTGATGGCGCTGGCCCTGAACCGTCCGATCTTCGGCCGGAACCTGTTCCGTTCCGTCTTCTACATCCCGGGTGTCCTTGCCCCGATTGCCATCGCGAACATGTGGCGCTGGATGTACAACCCGAACTACGGCGTCTTCTCCGAACTGGCCAAGGCCTGGCACCTGGGTGACGGCTCGGGAGTGACCTTCCTGAGCGATCCCAAGGTGGCCATCTATGCCATCTTCGCCGCCTTCGTCTGGCAGGTCGCAGGCCTGAACATGGTCCTCTTCCTTGCCGGCCTGCAGAGCGTTTCCAAGGAACTGGTCGAATCGGCACGCCTGGACGGCGCGAACAGCTGGAAAGTCTTCCGGCACGTGACCTTCCCGGCGCTGCGCCCCACCGTCGTCGTCGTTCTGGTGCTGACCATCGTCCACTCCATCAAGGTCTTCGACCTGGTGGTGGGCATGACCGGCGGCGGCCCCGCCCAGTCCTCGCAGGTGCTGGCGCTGTGGTCCTACTCCAAGTCCTTCCTGCAGCACGACTTCGGCATGGGCAATGCGGTGGCCACGGTACTGCTGGCCATCACCCTTGTCCTGGTCATCCCTTACCTGATCTGGTCCACCAAAGGAAACGAAGACTGATGAGCACCCTCACTCTCGGGCGCGCCAAGCACGCCGACGGGACTTCCCGTCCACGCCGCAACGTCGACTACATCAGGGTGGGTCTATGGATCGCGCTGGCCGTGACCATGGTCATCTGGGCCATGCCCCTGATTTTCGTGATGTTCACTTCCCTGAAGTCGGAATCGGCAATCTTCTCCACGTCCGCCTTCTCCCTTCCCACCTCGGCCGAGTGGAGCAACTACGCCGAAGCCATGCAGACCGGTAATCTCCTCACCGCCGGCGGCAACAGCCTGCTCATCGCGGCGATCAAGGTCCCACTGGGCCTGCTGTTCTCGGCGGCTGCCGCCTTCGGCCTGTCCCGGATCCGCTTCAAGCACAGCAAGCTGGTCCTCGGCGCCTTTGCGCTGGGCTCCATGGTCCCCATCCAGGTGGCCCTCGGCCCGCTCTTCAAGATCATCCTGGACCTCGGCCTGCTCAACAGCCCGGTGGGCGTGATCCTGCCCTACATCGGGTTCGGCCTGCCCATCCAGATCTTCATCCTGCACGGCTTCTTCAGCGCAATCCCGAAGGAGATTGACGAGAGCGTCCGCGTTGACGGCGGCGGTAACTGGCGGCTGTTCTGGCAGATCATCCTGCCGCTGTCCAAGCCTGCGCTGGCCGCCCTGTTCATCCTGGACTTCGTGTCCACCTGGAACGAATACGCCATCGCACTGGTCATCCTCCAGGACCAGACCGCGCAGACCATCCCGCTGGCCATCCAGGGCTTCCAGTCCCAGTTCACCAGCTCCTACGGGCCGCTGAACGCGTTCACCATCATGTCCATCCTGCCCGTCATGATCGTCTACCTGCTGTTCCAGCGCTACTTCGTCGAGGGCATGTTCAGCGGCGCCGTCAAGGGCTGACCGTCTCTTTCGGATCAACAACCAACTCTTACAGCAGCTTTCACCGCAGAAAGGCCACCATGGCGATCTTCACCGCCCAGACCCCGCTCTTCGACGTCATGCGCGACCCCGCAGGGCACGAGATCCTGGCCAGCCACGTTCCGGGCCTGGCAGCCAACCCCCTGCTCCACACGCTCTACCACTACCAGCTCGGCCTGATCCTCGGCACCGAGGAATCCCTTCGCAATGACCCGCAGAAGAAGGCTGAGATCCTCGCCAAAATCGAGGCGCTGGATCCGGTGCCTGCCGGCCAGGACCGCTCCGTGCGGGACATCGAACGGCCGTCCGGGTACGAACCTGACTCCGTGGAGCCCGGCAGCGCCACCGCCGAATACCCGTCCGAGGCCCGCAAATGGCAACGGTTCGAGCTCACCCTGCAGGGTCCCTCGCACGGCAACCCGTTCACCGACGTCGAACTCCACGCCGACTTCAGCAGCGGCGGCCGGACACTGCGGGTCCCGGGTTTCTACGACGGAAACGGCACCTACCGCGTCCGCCTGCTGCTGCCGGCTGAGGGCGAGTGGTCCTTCACCACGGACAGCAACGCCCGCTCACTGGACCGGATCACCGGTTCCTTTATGGCGGAAGGTGCCGAACCGGCGTCGCGCGGTGTTGTCCGGGTAGCGAATACGTTCCACTTTGCTTACGACGACGGCACCCCCTACCTGCCGATCGGCACCACCTCCTACGTCTGGACCCACCAGGGCGACGAGCTAGAGGAGCAGACCCTGGCAGCCCTGGAATCCGGACCGTTCAACAAGATGCGGATGTGCGTCTTCCCCAAGTCCTACCTGTTCAACGAAAACGAACCCGAGATTTACCCCTACGCGGGAACCCTGCAGGAAGGCTTTGACTACACCCGGCCCAACCCTGCCTACTACCACCACCTGGAACGGCGCATCAGCCAGCTTGAGGAGCTCGGCATCGAAGCGGACCTGATCCTTTTCCACGCGTACGACCGGTGGGGCTTCTCCACCATGAACGCCGCGGCGGACGATCTCTACGTCAAGTACGTCACCGCCCGGCTGGCGTCGCACCGGAACATCTGGTGGTCCTTGGCCAACGAATACGACCTCATGTTCGAGAAGACCACCGAGGACTGGGAACGCTTCGCGGCGATCGTGCAGGAGAACGACCCCAACCAGCACCTGCTCTCCATCCACAACTGCCGTGAGTTCTACGACCACACCCGGCCCTGGATCACGCACTGCAGCATCCAGCGGCGTGACATCTACAAGACCGCCGAGATGACCACGGAGTGGCGCGAGCAGTACGGCAAGCCGATTGTCATCGACGAGTGCGCCTACGAGGGGAACATCGACCAGGGCTGGGGCAACATCACCGGCGAGGAGATGACGCGCCGGTTCTGGGAAGGTGCCATCCGCGGCGGCTACGTGGGGCACGGCGAGACGTACGTCCACCCGGAGGACATCCTCTGGTGGGCGAAGGGCGGCGAGCTGCGCGGAACCAGCCCGGACCGGATCGGCTTCCTGCGCCGCATCCTTGACGAGAGCCCCGGCGGGCACCTCGAACCGCTGGCGGGCCACTGGGACGCACCCAGCGCCGGCATCAAGGACCAGTACGAACTGATCTACTTCGGGTTCAACCAGCCCACCTACCGGCGGTTCGTCAAGCCGCAGGACCAGGCGTTCGAGATCGATGTCATCGACACCTGGAACATGACCGTGGAGACCCTTCCCGGCACGTTCTCCGGGCGGTTCAAGATCGAGCTGCCCGGCAGGCAGTTCGTGGCCGTGCGGCTGCGCGCCGTCTGACAGTTCCACATCACGGCCGGGGACGGGTTTACCCTGTCCCCGGCCTGCCCGCCAGGCTTGACCCCACCGCGCCCTGACCGACCGCTCCGCTGACCCACCGCGACCGAAAGCACAACGTGATCCCCGCCGACAACACATCCCGGTTTCCTGCACCGGCCCGAACCATTGAAAGCGGCCCGTGGCGCCTCCAGCTGCGCGGGGACGAACTGGCCGACATCGAATACCGCGGCCACCCCGTGCTCCGGGCCATCCGGCCCGTGGTCCGGGACCACGACTGGCGGACACTGGCTCCGGCGGTCGAGGCAGTGACGTTCGACGACGGCGGCACGTTTACTTTGCGGCTCACCGTCCGGTTCGCCGGCTTCGGCGCCGAATACTCCGCAGACCTGACCGTCAGTTTTTCCGGCAATGACCTCAGGGTCACCTTCGAGGGCACCGCACCAAGTGATTTCCGCAGCAACCGGATCGGCCTGGTGGTCCTGCACAGGCCCGACGACGCCGGGCGTGACGTCACCGTCTCCGCTCCGGGCGGGACCCGCACCGAGTCTGCCTTTCCGGCCGACATCAGCCCGCACCAGCCCTTCGTGGACATCGCGGCGATGGCCTGGGACCGCGACGGCACGGCCTTCCGGCTCGAGTTCACCGGCGACGTCTTCGAAACCGAAGACCAGCGCAATTGGACCGACGCTTCCTTCAAGACCTACAGCACCCCGCTGTCCCGTCCCTACCCGGTCACCGTGCACGCGGGGGACCGGGTGCAGCAGAGCATCTGCCTCACGGCCCAGCCGGCAGCCGCGAATCCGGGACCCGCGGAACAGGGACCCGCGGAACAGGCGGCTGACGCGGTATCCGCCGAACCGGCAGACAACGTGCTGACGGTGCGCCGGCACATTCAGAGCAAGGTTCCCGCCCTGGGAACGTCAGCGTCCCGCTCGGCGGCGAGGCTCGGCGTCGTACCTGGTCTGGACGCCCTGATCGTGGAGCTTCCAAGCGACGTAACCCGGGCGAGCGAACTCCTGCAGCCCGCCGTGCGGCAGGCCGCAGAGCTGGGCGCCCCACTGGACGTGCGGATCGCCGCTGGCGGCGGCGCCGACGTCGGGCCTGTGCTGGATCTGCTGCCCCTCGGCAAGGTGGCAAGGCTCGGGGTGTTCAGCTCTGACAGGCACGTCACCGAACCTGAGCTGTGGGAGGAACTGCGCTCCGAAGCGCAGCGGCGCGGCTTCACCGGCACCCGGCTCGCCGGCGCGCGCTCCCATTTCACCGAGCTCAATCGGCGGCAGGACGTCCTTCCCCGCGACGCCGGTGCCCTCACCTACAGCATCACGCCGCAGATGCACGCGACCGAAGTGCCCCACATCGTTGACAGCGTCCCGATGCAACGGCTGACAGCGCGGAACGCGCTCCGGATCGGGGCCGGCAAGCCGCTGCATATCGGCCCGGTGACGCTGAAGGCCCGGTTCAACGCCGTCTCCACCGACGGCGCCTACGATGCCCGGACCGCCGAGGCCATGACCACCGACCCGCTGCAGGCAGAAGACTTCGCCGCCGCCTGGCTGCTGGGCAGCATCGCTGCCCTGACCCTGCCCGGCGTCGAGTCCGTCAGCTATTTCGAGGCCAGCGGCCCCAGGGGCCTGATCGCCGACGACGGGACCCCGACGCCGGCCTTCCGGGTTTTCGAAAAACTGGCCGCCCTGCGCGGCGCCGGGGTACTGCAAGTGGACGGCGACGTCCCCGGGCTGGTGCTCTACCCCGTCTCAACAGACGCCGGCGTGCTGCTCTTCGCGGCGAACCTGACGGCAGCACCGTTGTCCGTGGCGGTCCGGCTGGAAGACGGTGGCGCGCAAACCTTTGACATTCCCGCCTGGCAACACACCACCCGGCCGCTCGGCTGACCCACGAAATGAGGAACAAGATGACCAACAGGCTTGCAGGAAAGACCGCCCTCGTCACGGGTGCCGGATCCGGCATCGGGCTGGCCGTGGCGCAACGCTTCACCGCCGAAGGCGCCCGCGTGTACTTCGCCGACATCAACGTTGAAGCTGCCGAAAAGGCCGCCGCGGCCACCGGCAGCGACCGTGCCGTAGCCTTGCCCGTTGATATCTCCGACGAGTCCAGCGTCGAGGCCGCCTATGCCGCCATCGCCGCCGACGGGCCGCTGGACATCGTGGTGGCCAACGCCGGCGTCCAGCTCTTCGGGCAGGACGCCAAGGTGGGCGAGCTGTCCCTGGAGGTCTGGGAAAAGACCGTGGCGGTCAACCACCGCGGAGCGTTCCTCACACTGAAGCATGCCGTGCGGGCGCTCCAGGGCCGGGGCGGGTCCATCATCTGCACCGGCAGCCCCACCGCCGTGGTCGCGTGCGGGCAGACGTTCACCGCCTACTCGAGCTCGAAGGCCGGCGTCCACGGCCTGGCGCGCGTCGTCGCCGCCGACTACGCCAAGGAGGGCATCCGCGTGAACACCGTGGTACCCGGCTACACCGAGACCCCGCTGGTGCAAACCATCGCGGACGATCCCGCCAGCCGCGCCGGCCTGGTGGACTCCACCATGCTCGGACGGGCCGGCACCGCCGCCGACGTCGAAGGCATCATGGTCTACCTCGCCAGCGACGAATCGGCCTACGCAACCGGTGGCCTGTTCACGGTCGACGGCGGCCTGACGGCACTCTGAGCTCATCGAGCAGCCGCAGCACCCGCTCAGGCTGCTCGATGTTGGCGAAATGGCCGCAGCGCGGAATCGTCACCAGGCGCACGTGCGGGACGAGATCGGACAACCGGAGCAGGTCCGACGGCGGCGTGAACACGTCACGGTCCCCGCGCGTCGCCAATACCGGACAGCGGATGCTGCGCCATTGGCCAAAGTCGTAGAGAGCAACGGCCCGGGCAGCCCGCCAGAAGCTGGCCGGCCGGGCGTCATGCCCGAGCCCGCGGATCACCTGCCCGGGAACGGCGGCCGGGTCAGCGAAGAGCGGGGACAGCAGTGGTCCCATCACCGGTGTGGCGGCAACTGCCCTGATCAGCGCCGGCCCGGCCGGTCCGAGGGCAGCCATGGAGCGCATGGCCCACAGCGTGCGGACGAAGGCCGGGAGGCCGGACAGGCTGCGAACGGGATGCCGGACCGCCGCGGACACGCCGAACGTGGTGGCGGAAATGGCTGCAACTCCTGCAGCCCGGTCGGGCCACCGCGCAGCCAGGTGCAACGCCAGGAAGCCTCCCATGGAATGGCCCACCAGGTTCCATCGCCGGTATCCGAGCGAATCCAGAATTTCGACGACGGCGCGCCCCATCGCCTCGACGCTGAAGTCTTCCAGCCGGACATCTGCAATGGATTCACCCCAGCCGGGCAGGTCTATGAGCACTCGGTCAGCGTCCGGTTCCCTGGGCAGCAGCGCCCTGAACGTGGTCCAGGTCCCGGCAGCGCCGTGAAGGTAGACGACCGGTGTCCCGGACGCGGGATCCCCGCCTCCGGAACCCTGCTGAACCCGCACGGTGGCAGGACCCAACTCCGTGGGAATCATGTGTAGCCGCAATGCAGGTGCACTTGCCGGTGCGATCTCCTGCTGAATGCCTATGGTCATCTGCTGCTCCTAATACTCTGAAGAGTGTTCGGAGCCGGCAGCCGACCGGACTGCCTGCACCGGTGAGGTCAGTCGCCCCGTTGTTCGAGCAGATTACGCTGGGCGGTGATGATCTGTTCCTCGCCGCCGACGACGAGTTTCCGCACCTCGGCAGCGATGGCTTCCGGATCTCCGCCGTATACGGTGTCCAGCATCTGGCGGTGCCACTCCACGGAGCGCGACAGCGGCTCGTCCAGTGCTGTGGTCAGCCGGAACAACTCCGCGAAGGTCGGCACCTGCTGCTCCCATACCGCCAGCAGCCGGCGGTTGCCGCACGAGGTGAAAAACGCCGAATGGAATGCTGCATCTGCACTGGCAAACGCATCCGTGTCACCGGCTTCGGCCGCGGTCCGCATGTCCTCCAGGGCAGCTTCTGCCGCCTGGCGCAATCCCTCGGGGTTCTCCGCCGCGCACTGCTGCGCGGCCGCGAGCTCAAGCAACTCCCGGAGCGCGAAGAGGTCGCGGAGGTCCCGCTGGTCCAGGCCAACAACCCGATAGCTCCTGCCGGAGGCAGCGATCAGGCCTTCGCCAGACAGGATTCGCAGGGCGTCCCTCACAGGACCGCGGCTGACCCCAAAGGATTCGGCGAGGGCGGCCTCGACCAGCAGGTGCCCCGGGTGAAGGTCGCCGGTAAGGATGTCCGACCGCAGCGCTGCTACAACCTGCTCACCCAATGCCTCCGCACGGGCAACACGTCGGGTCACAGCCATGCCATTCCACCTGTCCTCTGGTTCCTGTCGGTTCAACGGTCAACAGCTTACCGTTTACCGCGGACGGATGGCGGTGGTGCGGCAGCTGCGTGGCTAGTCGCCCCACACAGCGACGGGTTTGCCGAGCACGCCTTCGTCGACTTCGAGGCCGAGCCCGGGCGTCTCCGGGGGAAGGATCCCCCCATCGCGCCGGATGACGTCGAACTTCGCGGTCTTGAGCGTGACCATGTCGTCGCAGTTGAGGACGCAGCGGAGCAGCTTTTCGGGCACGGTGGCACCCAGGTGGGCGATGCCGGCGAAGGCAATGGCGGATCCCACCGTGTCCTGGACGCTGACTGTCAGCCCGGCCGCGCGGGCAACGTCGCGCTGGCGCCGTCCGGGGGTGAGCCCGCCGGCCTTGGAGATTTTCAGCCCCAGCCCGTCCGCCACATCGTGGGAGATGGCCCAGGCAAGGTCGCTGTCATTTTGGGCGAGTTCGTCGAGGATGATCGGGTATGGGCACCGTTGCCGGAGTGACATGGTTTCGCGCCACGTGGCGCACGGCGCTTCGATGACGAAGTCGAGGCCGCGGGGGAGCATGGCCACCATCCGCATGGCTGATTCAGGCGTCATTCCGCCGTTGGCGTCGACCAGGAAGAATTCCCCCGGCTGCCGGTCGGCAAGGCAGGCGGTGATGCGCTCCGCGTCAAGGGCGGGTCCGCCTTCGCTGTCAGGGGTGCCTATCTTGATGGAGTGGCCCCGGTAGCCGCGGGCGCGGTGGTCGGCCACACGCTGCCGCATTTCCTCGGGGTCCCCTGCGTGAATGGAGGAGATCATGGCCATGGGCGTTCCAGTCCCGCCGCCCAGCAGTTCGCAGACGGGCAGGCCTGCCGATTTGCCGAAGATGTCCCAGCAGGCGATGTCCAGCGGTGTCTTTGCGTGGTTGTGTCCCACCAGCGTGGCATCCATCAGGTCATAGTTCCGGTCCACCCGGCGGGGGTCGCGGCCCAGGAGTGCGGGTGCGAGTTCTGCCATGCCGGCCCGTGTGCCCCGGGCGTGGGCGGCGATGTAGGTGGCGCCGAACGGTGTGCTTTCGCCCCAGCCTGTTGTTCCGTCGTCGGCGGTGATTTTGACGATGGAGGCGTCGAAGGATTCATAGGTACGGCCTCCCGACAGGTGGTAAATGCCCCCCGAGTAGGGCAGGTCCACCTGGAAGAGTTCGATGCGTTCTATTTTCATGGTCAGATTTCCGTCTTGTTGGTATTTGCCGGGTTCGCGGATGTAGCCGCTGGCGGGAGGAGGACGAGCTTGCCCGTGTGCTTCTTGGACAGGAAGTCTTCCTGGGCCTGGGCGATGTCGGCCAGGGGATACGTCTTGGAGACGACCGGGTGGATCTCGTTGGCCTCGATGTAGCTGATCAGGTTTTCGAAGACCCTGTCCTCCTGAAAGGTGCAGCCGAGCAGGCTCAGTTCCTTGAGGTAGATGGTGCGCAGGTCGATCTGGGCCAGGGGACCGGAGATCGCGCCGGCGATGGCGTACCGGCCGCCCGCGCGCAGCAGGTCGAGCAGCTGCCCGGCCTGGCTGCCGCCGACAATGTCGATGACGACGTCGAAGGAGTTCCGTCCGAGTTCGGCCACGAGGTCCGTTCCTCGGTCGATGGCGCGGTCCGCGCCTTCGGCCAGGACCTGGCCGGCCTTGACGGCGGAGCAGACGGCGGTCACGGTGGCGCCGCGGCGCTTGGCCAACTGGACGGCGGCGAGTCCCACTCCGCCGGATGCTCCGGTGATGAGGACGCGTTCGGCGCCTACACCGGCGCGGTGCAGCATGTTCTCCGCCGTGGAGTAGGCGCAAGGGATTGCGGCCAGGTCCGCGTCGGACCAGTCCGAGTTGACGGCGTAGGTTTCGCCGGAGGGGGCGACGGCGAACTGGGCGAAACCGCCGTCGCATTCGCTGCCGAATGTCCAGCACTCATAGGGGCGATAGCCGACGTAGGTCCGCAGCATGTTCCGGACCAGAACCCGCTCACCGATGCGTTCGCCCGGCACACCGGGGCCGACGGCGACGATGCGGCCGGCGGCATCCGCCCCCTGGATCCGGGGGAAAGTCAGCGCCTCACCCGACCACGCGGCGTCGGCATCGGTGATTTTTTCGAAACCGTCCGCTCCACCGGCGTTGGTTCCGGAATCGACTGCTTTTGAATACCAGCCAATTCGCGTGTTGATGTCGGTGTTGTTGATCCCTGCCGCCGCGACTTCGATGAGCACCTCGCCCACGCCGGGAACGGGGACAGGAACATCGGTGCGGTACTCAAGCTTCTCCAGGCCGCCATGGCCGGTGAGCAGCGCGGCGGCCATCACCTCGGGCAGTGCGGCCTGGCCCGTAGCTTTGAGGCCAGTGAGGGCCTGATCTTCAGTACGAGTGCTCACAGAACTCCTATGTTCGTCTCTGCTGATGTTGATGGAGGTTCACGAATTTTGAACGTGACGTTCAATTTATGTGGTTTGCAATGACTTTGTCAACGGTAAACCGTTTGCACGGTCCCGTCGCTCATCGTCTTCCTGCGAAAAGCGCCAGTCCACAAGCTTCGCCCGCCTGTTCTCGCCCCAGTACCGGAAGGCAACAATCATCGGGCTCTTCTCCCACGTCTCGCCGGCGATCATCCTGGGCGGACTCGTCGCCCAACGGCTCGCGCCCGAGACCAAGGGCCTGAGCCTGAGCCAGGCCTTCGCGCCCCTCGCCCAAGTGGCGGCGAAGTAATCGCACGACGGCGACAGCGCTACCCACCCCAAACCGGCCGGCGTTAGGATGCCGTGTGACTTTCACCCACGGATACGCGGCCAACGGCGACCTCCGCATGTACTACGAGGTCCACGGCCGGGCAGTTGACGATAAGCCCCCGCTGCTGCTGATTCCCGGCGGGGGCTCCACTATCCAGACGAATTTCGCCGGCCTCATCCCGCTGGTGGCCGCCCAGCGTCAGGTGATCGCGGTCGACGAGGAAGGCCACGGCCGCACGGCCGCAACCGACCGGCCGCTCACCGCCGAAAACTCCGCCGGGGACATCCTGGCGGTCCTCGACCAGCTGCAACTGGACTCGGTGGATGTGCTGGGCTTCAGCGCCGGCGGCCATACTGCCCTCGCCCTGGCCATGCAGCATCCGGCCAGGGTGCGCCGCCTCATCGCCGCCTCCACGTTTTTCAGCCGGGAAGCCGTGCCCGACGAATTCTGGGAGGGCATGAAAACTGCCACTCTGGACAACATGCCCGCCGTCTACCAGGGCGCGGACAGGAAGATCAACCCCGAGCCCGGTCATCTGGAGCGCCTGTTCGAGCTGGACCGGCAGCGCATCATCGGCTTCCCCGGCTGGTCCGAGCCGGACCTCGCCAGGATCACCGCGCCCACCCTGGTGGTCGCAGCCGACCAGGACGTGATGAGCCCCGGGCACGCCGTCCGCATGTCGCGCGCCATCCCGGAAGCCCGGCTGCTGATCGTGCCCGGCGGCCACGGCGACTACCTCGGCGAACTTGCCGCCAGCGACGGCGACCTGCAGGCCCTGCTCAGGACCCTGCCGTTCATCCTGCGCTTCCTGGACGCCCAACCTTCTGAGGCGTAGGCGGGACGGGCGGGCGGGGGGGCGCCCGCCGGCCGCCCGGCCC
>NZ_JBHTSL010000037.1:0-53745 GCF_042795115.1 Arthrobacter sp. NPDC056493
GACGGCTCGCACCGGGTCTCGCTGGACGAGGTCATCGTGACCATGCGCGAGACCGGCAAGGACATGAGCTCCAAATACAAGGAAACGGCCATGGGGGGACTGGCGGTCAACGTCGTCGAGTGCTGACCCGGTCGCTGACCCACCAGACCGGACTTAGTTGTTGGCAGCCGCCCAGAGGTTCAGGCTCGACGCGAAGATGACCCATGACAGGTAGGGCAGCATCAGCAGGCCAGCCGTGCGGCGGATCGGCCCGAACAGCAGCACAGTGGCGGCCACAGCCAGCGCCAGCGCAATGATGATGCCCAGTGCCAGCCAGAGCGCGGCCGAACCCCACACCGGATACAGCCCAAAGAAGACGGGCGTCCACGCCAGGTTCAGGGCAAGCTGTACGCCGTAGGCAGTCAGCGCAGTCCTGCGCTCCGGGCTTCTGCTTCGCCACACAAGCCATCCCGCCACGGCCATGGCCGTGTACAGCGCGGTCCAGACCGGCCCGAACACCCAGTTGGGCGGCGACCACGGCGCCTTGTCTGCCGCCGCGTACCAGCCGGTGACGTTGCTGATGGTTGCCTGTGAGCCCAGCCAGGCCACCAGCGCGCTGCCCGCCAGGAAAGCCAGAAGCGCAAGAAGGTCGACGGCGGTGCGCCGCGGCTCAGGCTGCCCGCCGTCACTGCCGCTATTGCCGCCCCCGGCTCCGGCGGCGGCCACAGGGTCCCTGCTTTCCATTGCTCTACAGTTGCGAAGGCCGCAGCCGGAGTCAAGGCGGCCCTGCCCGGGGGAGGGCAAATTGTCAGGCAGGGGTGCCACCATGGGAGCCATGGGTGATGGCTACGATCCCGGCTTCCTGCGCGAGGCCCTTGACCTGCCGGGCCCGGACGCGCCCACGGTCCTGCTTAACTACACGCACTTTTCTGTGCGGCTGATGCCCGCACGCAGGCTTGCAGCAGTGACCGGCGTCAACATTGACGGAAAATCCCTGGTGCCGCTCCAGCGCGCGGGAACCTGGCACTACGATGTCCGGGTGCCGCAGGGGCTTCAGACCGGACCCGAGGTGTACCAGAACAATGACCTGGACCGGGGCCACCTCGTCCGCCGCCTGGACCCCGTGTGGGGTGATGACGTCACCGCGGCGACCGCCAACCAGGACACCTTCTCATACCCGAACGCGGCGCCGCAGGCAGCTGAATTCAACCAGGGCAAGGAACTCTGGGCGGGCCTGGAGGACCACGTCCTCAACCACGCCAGCCAGTACGACGCCAGGATCAGCGTTTTTACCGGACCCGTCCTCGACGCCAACGACCTTCCTTACCGGGGCATCCAGATACCCCGGAAATTCTGGAAGATTGCGGCCTGGACAACGGACGGCCGGCTGGCCGCTGCCGGCTTCCTGCTGGACCAGTCCCCGCAGCTGGGCCCGGAGGAACTGGCGCGGGACGTCAGGAAACGCCTGCTGGCCGACGAGCCGCCGCCGCTCGGACCCTACCGGACCTTCCAGGTCCCCATTCCGCACATCGCTGCCCTGACCGGCATGGCGCTGACCCGCCTGGCCGACGCCGACCGGTTCGCCGCAGGCGTTCCGGAAGGCACACCGGGCGGGGCCGCCCTGGTGCTCACCGACCTTCGGCAGGTGCGGCTCTGACCAGGATCACCTGCCGGTCAGGACCGCGTGCAAGCGTCAAGCGGGCCGGGAGGCCGGACCGATAGACTTGAGGCTGCTTCTCCGGCACCTGCACGAAACGTAAGCGAAGATTGGACACGGCACACTTGCGAGAATTCACTGCCCGCTTTGCCACCTCCGAAGAGGTCGCAAACTGGGACTCCCACGTCACCGCGAATCCGAACGGCGGAAACCTGCTGCAGTCGGAGGCCTTCGCGGAGGTCAAGCAGCACTTCGGCTGGAAGACCCTCCACCTCGTCTACGAAACAGCCGACTACACGAGCTACAACCTGGTACTGGAAAAAAGCTTCCCACTGCTCGGCAAATTCTGGTACCTCATCAAGGGACCGGACGTGGCCGGCGTCGAGGACATCCCGGGCATTGCCGCGGCAAACGCAGAGTTCGTCAAGCGTGCGCGGCTGGGCGTCTTCGCCATCAAGATCGAGCCGGACATCATCCTCAGTGACGCCGCCCGCGGGGTCATCGAGGGGGCGGGGCTGGTCAAGACGCACAACCTGCAGCCCAACGACTCCACGGCTCTGCTGGATATTTCCCCCGAGGAGAACCAGCTGCTGCGCAACCTCCACTCGCGGGGACGCAACGCCGTCCGCCGCGCCATCCGCGAAGGCGTCGAGGTGCACACCGTGGACCCCAGCGAGGAAAACTTCAAGGCCATGTACGCCCTGATGACGGACACGGTCCAGGCGAAGTCGCAGGTCCGCGTCCGCGAATACGACTACTACCGCCAGTTCTGGACGAACTTCATCAAGCGCGGCCAGGGCAGGCTTATGTTCGTGTACGAAAACAATGTCCCCTCCGTGGGCGCCTTCGTGATCAACTATGGCCGCAAGGGCACCTACAAGGACGGCGGATCCCTGCAGAAGCGCAACCAGTACGGCGATTCGCATCTGGTGCAGTGGACCGCGATCAACCAGCTCAAGGAGCTGGGGTGCACGGAATACGACTTCTGCGGAACGCCGCCCAGCGACAAGCTCAAGGACACGTCGAATCCCTTCCACGGACTGGGGCTCTTCAAGACCAGCTTCAGCAAGACGGTCACGGACTTTGTCGGCTGCTATGACCAGGTCATCAGCCCGCTGAAGTACCGGGCGTGGATTGCTGCCGGCGAACGCGTCGCCCGGCAGCTCTATACCCGCCGCACCGGGCAGCAGTTTTACTGAGATATTGAACTGGTAAGGCGACAGAAGGGGGAGCCCTGATGACCAAACAACCCCGCGGCTCCAACCGGCCGCCCACGGACGGGCTGCCCAAGACGGAGCCGCTTACCGCCTCGCAGCTGCACCAGAACGCGGCGGCCAAGCGCATGCTGCGCCGGCTGGTGCAAGGCGAAAATCCGCCGACGGCGCCACTGAGCATCGTGGACAGGCTCGCCGGGAGCCCCTACGCCAATCCCATGATCCAGGTGGGCGGGATCGATGAGTCCGCACGCAAGACGATGGACTTTGCGCTGCACCTTGCCGAGTCCATGTTCCGGTACGGCGCCGGCGCCCTCGAGGTCGAAACGAGCATCATCGCCGTGACAGCGGCGCTAGGGCTTAAAAACATCGAGGTGGACATCACCAACCAGTCCGTGGGCATCAATTACGCAGCCAAGGACCAGACGCCCATCACCCTCCTGCGGGTGGTCCGTTCCTGGACGAACAATTATGCGGGGCTCGCCCAGGTCCACCAACTGGTCACCGATATCGTGGCCGGCGGTGTCGGCCGGGACGAGGCCGTCCGCCGCCTCGACGAGATTGTCCGCCGCCCCAAGCCATTCCCGCGCTGGATGGTGACGGTGGCATTCGCGGTGTTCTCGGCCGTGTTCGTGGCAGTCATCGGCGGCGGACCCGGCGCCTCGGCCGTAGCGTTCGCCTCCAACCTCCTCATCAGCCTGCTGGCCAGGAAGCTGGGCCGCTGGCGGACGCCTGACTTCTTCATTACGGCGGCCTGCTCGTTTGTGGTGACGGTGATCGCGCTGCTGCTGTGGAGGTTCGGCAGTCCCGTGGGGATCCGGCTGGCCCCTGCCATTGTGGTGGTGGGCGGAATCCTGCTGCTGCTTCCCACCGGGCGGCTCGTGTCCTCGGTCCAGGACGCCATCAACGGCTTCCCCGTGACGGCGGCCGGCAGGTTCCTGTCCACCCTGCTGACGTTTGGGGCCGTCGTCGCCGGGATCGCGGTGGCGTTTGTGGTGGGGGACAGGATCGGCATGGAGCCGATCGACGTCACCGA
The DNA here is from genome assembly GCF_042795115.1 of Arthrobacter sp. NPDC056493. Taxonomy (NCBI): domain Bacteria; kingdom Bacillati; phylum Actinomycetota; class Actinomycetes; order Micrococcales; family Micrococcaceae; genus Arthrobacter; species Arthrobacter sp. NPDC056493. The sequence goes on from NZ_JBHTSL010000037.1 coordinate 3,887, forward strand.
AACCTTCCCGCCCGCGTACCCGCTGTGGGTGCAGGTGATCCTGGTTGCCATCGCCGTCGTGGCGATCGGTGTTACGGAACAAACGGACTGGAAGCTGCTGCTTCCGACGGCGGCCGTCGGTGTGGTGGGGCACCTGGCCCTCATCGGCAGCGAGGCGATAGGCGTTGGCCCGCGATTCTCGCCGGCTCTCGCAGCTGTGGTGATCGGCCTGCTGGCCCGTGTAGTGGCCCTGAAGATGGGCGCCCCGCAGCTTGTGGTCGCCGTCCCGGCCGGCCTGATTCTCCTGCCCGGGCTCACCATTTTCCGGTCGATGTACGTCCTGACCATCGAAGAATCTGAGATCCTGCTCGGGGCCGGCGGGATGCTCAGCGCCGGGGCGATCGTCTTTGGCGTGGCCGGCGGCATTGTGCTTGGTGACACGCTGGCCCGGCCGCTCACGCGGAGCCTTGCCAGCAATGAGCGGCGGCGGTCCCGCCGCCGCTAGGGCCGGTTGGATCTTTCCGGGTCAGATCTTGCCTATCGGCAGCTTCTTCTCGGCCTGGAACACGTCCTCGACGCGGCCACTGGCCCAGTAGCCTGACAGCGAAACCTGGCTGCGGTCCAGGCCGCGCTCGCGGAACAGCACGTCCCGCAGGCCCTTCATGTAGCCGCGCTCGCCGTGCGCAAAAACGTCCACGCGGCCGTCGGGCCAGACGGCGCTGCGCACCGCCTCCACCAGCTGGCTGCTCTCACCGGCTGGAACATCGCCGCGCTGCAGCCAGACCAATTCGAGCCCGGCCGGGGCAGCAATCTCCTGGACGTCCGCGTCCGTACCCACCTCGATGAAGGCCACGCCGCGGGCGTGCGCGGGGAGGGACTCGATGACGGCTGCCAGTGCCGGCAAGGCGGCCTCGTCACCGGCCAGCAGGTACCAGTCCGCGTCCGGATCGGGGTTGTAGCCGCCGCCGGGGCCGGTGAAGATGAGGCTGTCGCCCGGTTTGGCCGCGGCGGCCCAGGGCCCGGCCAGGCCCTCGTCTCCGTGGACCACGAAATCGATGGCAAGTTCGCCGGCTGCCGTGTCCACCCAGCGGACCGTGTAGGTGCGGGTGTGCGGCCACTGCTCCCGTGGCATCGTTTCCCGGATCGCCCACAGGTCCAGGGGCTGGGGGTAATCCACCCCGGGCTGCGGGAAGACGATCTTGACGTAACGGTCCACGAAGTCGTTGTTGACGTAGTCAGCGAACCCCGCGCCGCCGGCGACAATGCGCACCATATTCGCGGAAAGCTGCTCCCGCCGAAGGACAGCCAGGGTGACCTGCGGGCGGGATTTTTTGGTGGCGGTGGTGGCGGCCGGAAGGGAAGTCATGCAGGTAAGCCTAGCCTAAGTACCTTGGTGGTACGGCCGGAAGTTTCCAGTCCACCGCACCGGCGCCCTGCTCCGCCAGCAGCGCGTTGGCGCGGCTGAACGGCCGGGAGCCGAAGAACCCGCGCGATGCAGACAGCGGGCTCGGGTGGACGCTGGACACCACCGGGGTGCTGCCCAGCAGGGGACGGACGCTCTCGGCGTCCTTGCCCCACAGCACCGCCACCAGGGGAAGCGGCCCGCCCTCTCCGGTCCGCCGGCCGGCGACGGCGGCAACAGCCGCCGTCGTAATCGTTTCCCAGCCCTTGCCGCGGTGCGATCCGGCAGCGCCCTCGCGCACGCTCAGCACGCGGTTGAGCAGCAGCACCCCTTGCTCCGCCCAGGCGCCCAGGTCGCCGTGGATGCGTGCCGGCAGGCCCAGGTCCGCCTCAAGTTCCTTGTAGATGTTGGCCAGGCTGCGCGGAATGGGACGGGTCCTGGCGTCCACGGAAAAGGCGAGTCCCACGGCGTGGCCGGGAGTCGGATAAGGATCCTGGCCCACGATCAGCACGCGCACCTCCGCCAGCGGCTGGCGGAAGGCGCGCAGAAGATTCGGCGCAGCGGGCAGAACCCGGTGCCCGGCGGCCTCCTCGCCGGCCAGGAAGGACAGCACAGACCTTAGTTCCGGCTCCACGCCGGCCAGCGCCGCGGCCCAATCCGGGGCCACCAGTTCCGCCATCGGCATCCCGGCCATCTCAGCGAAGCCAACGGTGTCCGCCCCGGTGGGCGCCAGGTGGAACAGGGGTTCCGGCTCCACTAGTGTTGCCCGCCGGCGGGAGTGGAGGCCAGCGCGAACTCGACAGCGGCCTCCACATGGATGCCGGTGGAGTCAAAGCCTGGCAGCGGCAGCTGCGCCGGGTCGAGTAGCAGGCAGATCTCTGTGCAGCCGAGAATGATGGCGTCAGCACCGTCCGACTTTGCTCGTTCCATGAGCTCCACCAGCGCCTTGCGCGAGGTGTCAAGTACTTTGCCGGCACACAGCTCGTCAAAAATGATGCTGTGCGTGAGTGCCCGGCCGTCGGGGTCCGGCACCATGACGTCGATGCCGTGTCTCTTCATCCGCTCGGCGTAAAAGCCGTGTTCCATGGTGTAGCGGGTAGCAAGCAGGAGGGGCCTATTGGCGCCGGCGGCCTGGAGCCGAAGGCGGTCTCGTCGATGATGTTGATCATTGGCACCCCGACAGATTCCTCGACGGCGTCGGCCACCAGATGCATTGTTACTGCGCAGATCATCACACAGTCGGCGCCGGCCGCCTCCAGTCCCCGGGCGACCTGGGCCAGGGACCGGCCCGCGTCCTCCCAGCGGCCGGCCTTCTGCAGGGCGACGATCTCCTGGAAATTGACGGAATGCAGGAGCACCTCCGCGGAATTCAATCCGCCCAGGCGTTCGCGCACAGCTTCGTTGAGCATCCGGTAGTAGACGGCCGAGCCTTCGAAACTCATGCCGCCGATCAGGCCGATCCTGCGCATCTCCATGTCCGGCATCCTTTCCTCGGTAATGAGCATAATTCAGCGGGAACTGCTGCACGGCGCTCGTCTTCGCCGTCCCCGGGACCTGCGGCAGGCGGCCGGCAACTGGCGGGCCGGCTGCCGCCGGATGCCCGTGCCGCAAATGACAATGCTGTTATTCCTCCGTAACATAGGCGAGGTACTTTGACCGGATTCAGCTAAGGAGAGCGCAGTGGCCGAGCCGTTGCAGGACCATCTCACGGAGCAGGATTCAGGGCAGGGCCCGGCGCCGGAGCAGGGCCTGCGAAGCGGCACGCTCCTGGACGACTTCAAGCTCAGGGATTCGCCGCTGAGCGAGCGGGAGCAGCAGATTCTCGCCCTGGAGCGGCAGTGGTGGAAGTACGCCGGCGCCAAGGAACAGGCCATCCGGGAGCTTTTTGACCTGTCCGCGACGCACTACTACCAGATCCTCAATGCCCTGATCGACACAGAGCACGCGCTGGCGCACGACCCCATGCTCGTGAAGAGATTGCGTAGACTACGTACGTCACGTCAGCGGGCCCGCACTGCACGCCGCCTGGGATCTGACGCGTAATTGCTAGTGCCGGACTGCCGGCGAAAACCAACAAGGACGCCTGTTTACCATGACTAATTTTGCTCGGGACGAATTCGACAGGGTGCCTGAGGTCTCCTCCCGGCAGGGCGTGCACCGTGCTGTCTCCGGGCCGTCGCGCCCGAAGTTGTGGCCCATCCTTTCCGCGGGAATCGGGGCGCTCGCCGTCGGCCTCGTTGCTTTCCTCCTGCTGCCGCAGCTGGGTTTCCAGCCCACCATCGCGCCGCCTGCCGCGGCGGCTGACACTTCCAGGGCATCGGCCAGCCCCACAGCGACGCCCTCTGCAAAGGCGACGCCCAGCGCCTCGGCGTCGGCTTCCGAATCGGCGTCGCCCTCCGCGCTGGAACCCGCCACATCGGAAACCGTTGCCCCTGTGGCGGTGGACAAGTCGCAGCCGGTAGCCATCTTCAACGGAACGCTGACCTCCGGCCTGGCCGGCCGGGTGGGCGCCACGGTCCAGTCCGACGGCTGGGTGCTCGGTGAGGTGGCCAACTGGCAGGGCGCTCCCCAGCAGCAGTCCGTGATCTTCTACTCGGACGCCGCCCACCGGGCCAACGCCGAGGCACTCAGTGCACTGCTGGACATCCCCACGCTGGTGGAGAGCAAGGACTTCCCCACACCCGTTGCGGTGGTGCTGGGCCCTGGCTACCAGTAGCCTTTCCGGTTACGCCTGAATAACTATTGCCTCCGCTCCGGTCCGCTGGCCTGCGCCTCTCAGGGCCTGACTGGATAGAGTGAAGGCAGGCTTCGAGGCGTAATTCATGGCACACACCGACGTGGGCCTTACGCAAGCAACCTGAAAGTGTGGGGATCATGGCATTGGGCACCGTGAAGTGGTTCAACGCGGAAAAGGGCTACGGCTTCATCACCGTTGACGGTTCGGGCGATGACGTCTTTGTGCACTGGTCGGCCATCCAGACCGACGGGTTCCGGGTGCTCGACGAGGGCCAGCGCGTGGAGCTGGAAGTGGGCGAAGGCGAAAAGGGTCCGCAGGCAGAAAAGGTCCGGCCCGTCTAGTGGCACTCCGCACAGGTCTCCGGGGTACTGCTGTCTGGGGCACCGCCGTCGTGATGACGCTGGGTGCCTGCTCGGGATCGGGAGACAACGCCCGGACAGCTCCGGTTGAAGCCAGCGGCGACGGAACGCTGCGGATCGGTCTGATCCTGGACAACACCGGACCCCAGGCCTTCCTGAACGCCGCCCAGCTGGCCGCCGCCAAGCTCGCTGTCCAGGAGATCAACGCGGCGGGCGGGCACAAGGGCAGGCCAGTCGAGCTGCTCCCCGAGTCCACCGGCGCCGACACTGCCGCGCAGGCCCGGGAACTCGCCGACGCCAAGGCGGACGTGGTGATCGGTCCCACCGATTCCAGCCACGCCCCGGCCGCTATCGACGTGCTGTCCAAGGCCAGGATCACTCTCATCTCTCCCGCAAACACCGCCGCGGAACTCAGCAGTTACAAGAACGGCGGCTACTATTTCCGCACGGCCGCGGCGGACATTGCGCAGGCTCCCGTCCTGGTGAAGCTCGCCAGGGACGCCGGGGCCAAGAGCCTCGCGGTGCTCTACGAGGACGGCAACTACGGCCAGAATGTGTCTGCCGCCGTTTCCGCTGCCGCCAAAGCCAGCGGGCTGGACCCTGTCACCGTTTCCGGCTTCAAGGCGGGCGAGGCGCAGAAGTCCGCTGGCGGCGTCCGCGACGCAGCGCCGGACGCCGTCGTCGTCATTGCCCGCGACGGTGCGCAGGGAGCCATCGCCGAGCTCACCAATGCAGGAGTGCCGGGCAACAAGCTCATCCTCGCCGACGGTGCCTTCAGGCAGTACGGCTCAGCCCTCGGGTCGAGATCGCTGGAAGGAACGCGCGCCCTGGTGCCCGGCGTCTTTCCTTCAGCGCACTTCCAGGCCGAACTCGTGGCCATCGACGCGAAACTCAAGGACACAACGTTCGCGGCCGAGACCTATGATGCCGTGAACCTCGCGGCCCTGGCCGCCGCTGTGGCGGAGGACGACGCCGGTGCCTCCATTGCCGGTACGCTCAGCGCCGTCTCCGGCGGCACTGCCGGAAGCCGGGCGTCCGCTTCCCGGTCCGGCCAGCCGGCCGTCTGCTCGGCGTACAAGGACTGCCTCGCCGCGATCCGGGACGGCAAGGCCATTGACTACGACGGTGAGTCGGGGCCAGTCCGCTTCGATGCGAACGGCGACGTCACCGTCGCGAAGTACATGGTGTTCACCTATGGAGCCGACAATAAAGCCAAGCTCACGGGCAGCGAGGCCGCCGGAAGGTCCGCCGGCTGATCGCTGGCAGCGAATACTCCGCCCGTTTGCGGGATAAAACAAGCACATCTGCTTGCACTCTCCCCGGGGGAGTGCTAATTATTGATTAGCACTCCAGCGTGCCGACTGCTAAAGGGTCGTCCGGTTCCGGCCGGCACCACCCCGGCGGCGGCGCAAGGAGCGAAAGAAACACCTGGTTGGGGTGAGATCCGGACTGTCGGGCGTACAGAGGCCCGCGGAAAGGATCGTCCGTCGCGGGCACCGCAGCGAGGTTCCTTCTTAACGACTGTCCCGAAAGGACTACTGCCGTTATGGCCAAGATCATTGCATTTGATGAAGAGGCACGCCGCGGTCTTGAGCGGGGCCTGAACATCCTCGCCGACGCCGTCAAGGTCACCCTCGGCCCGCGTGGCCGCAACGTCGTCCTCGAAAAGAAGTGGGGCGCCCCCACGATCACCAACGATGGTGTCTCCATCGCCAAGGAGATCGAGCTGGACGATCCCTACGAGAAGATCGGCGCCGAGCTGGTCAAGGAAGTTGCCAAGAAGACGGATGACGTCGCTGGCGACGGCACCACCACGGCTACTGTCCTGGCCCAGGCACTGGTCAAGGAAGGCCTGCGCAACGTCGCGGCCGGCGCTGACCCGCTGTCCCTCAAGCGCGGCATCGAGAAGGCCGTTGAAGCCGTCACCACCGAGCTCCTGGCCTCCGCCAAGGAAATCGAAACCAAGGAAGAGATCGCGGCCACGGCTTCCATCTCCGCCGGTGACGACGAAATCGGCGCCCTGATCGCCGAAGCCCTGGACAAGGTGGGCAAGGAAGGCGTCATCACGGTCGAGGAGTCCAACACCTTCGGCCTCGAGCTGGAGCTCACCGAAGGCATGCGCTTCGACAAGGGCTACATCTCCGCTTACTTCGTCACGGACACCGAGCGCCAGGAAACGGTCCTTGAGGACCCGTACATCCTGATCGTCAACTCCAAGATCTCCAACGTCAAGGAACTGGTTGCTGTCCTCGAGAAGGTCATGCAGTCCAACAAGCCGCTGCTGATCATCGCCGAAGACATCGAGGGCGAGGCCCTGGCCACCCTGATCGTCAACAAGATCCGCGGCACCTTCAAGTCCGTCGCCGTCAAGGCTCCGGGCTTCGGTGACCGCCGCAAGGCGCAGCTGGCCGACATCGCCATCCTCACCGGTGGCCAGGTCATCGCCGAGGAAGTCGGCCTCAAGCTTGAGACCGCCGGCCTCGACCTCCTGGGCAAGGCACGCAAGGTTGTCGTGACCAAGGACGAGACCACCATCGTCGAAGGTGCAGGCGACGCCGACCAGATCGCCGGCCGCGTTTCCCAGATCCGCGCCGAGATCGAAAACTCCGACTCGGACTACGACCGCGAGAAGCTGCAGGAACGCCTGGCCAAGCTGGCCGGCGGCGTTGCAGTCATCAAGGCCGGTGCCGCAACGGAGGTTGAGCTCAAGGAGCGCAAGCACCGCATTGAGGACGCTGTCCGCAACGCAAAGGCTGCCGTCGAAGAAGGCATCGTTGCCGGTGGTGGCGTGGCCCTGATCCAGGCCGGCGCCAAGGCATTCGCCAACCTGCAGCTCCAAGGCGACGAAGCAACCGGTGCGAACATCGTCCGCGTTGCCATCGACGCCCCGCTGAAGCAGATCGCCTTCAACGCCGGCCTTGAGCCCGGCGTCGTGGTGGACAAGGTCCGCGGCCTGCCCGCCGGCCACGGCCTGAACGCTGCAACCGGCGAGTACGTCGACCTGCTGGCTGCCGGCGTGAACGACCCCGTCAAGGTAACCCGCTCTGCCCTGCAGAACGCGGCTTCCATTGCCGGCCTGTTCCTCACCACCGAAGCCGTTGTGGCTGACAAGCCGGAGAAGAGCGCTCCGGCCGTCGGCGGCGGCGACGACATGGGCGGCATGGGCGGCTTCTAGCCTCCCGCTGCTCCAAGCTGGCTAATGAGTGCGGCCCCCTCCACGGAGGGGGCCGCACTTTTTGTCTGCGCATGTTTGTCCTTGCAGTCTGGCAGGATGGTTCGGTGACGATTACTGCAGCAGCCGACGGTTCGGCATTGGGAAACCCGGGTCCCGCAGGATGGGCCTGGTACGTGAACGACGACTGCTGGCGGGCCGGCGGCTGGCCGCACGGCACCAACAACCAGGGTGAGCTGATGGCCGTGCTGGACCTCTTCCGCTCCACCGCGCACCTCCCCGACGAGGACCTGCACATACTCTGCGACAGCCAGTACGTGATCAATTCGGTGACGAAGTGGATGCCCGGCTGGAAGCGCAAGGGGTGGCGCAAGGCGGACGGCAAGCCCGTGCTGAACGTGGACATCCTCAAGGACATCGACCGGGAGCTCGCCGGGCGCAAGTACCGGTTCGAATGGGTCAAGGGGCACGCCGGGCACGAACTGAACGAGGCCGCCGACGAGCGGGCAAGGGCCGTGGCACTCGCCTACCAGCAGGGCGTTGCCGCGCGCTCAGGACCGGGGTTCCCCGACGCGGAACCGGCTGCAGCCCGGCGGCCTGTCAAGGAGGGCCGTGGCGGGGGCGGCATCCCTTCGCTGTTCGAACCTGTTGCACCGGCCCGGGGCGCGGCCGCGACCCCGGCCCGCAGTGATGCCGCCAACCAGGGCCGCATTGAGCCAGCACCCCCGGTTCTCTTCGGATCCGACGAGCCTGATCTCTTCAGCGAACTGGGTGCCGGCGAACTTGGTGACGAGGCGTTTGCGGAACTTCCGGCGGGCGCCACGCCCGAAGAGATTGTCGAGGCCCTGGAACGTGAGCTCCTCCGCCCGGACGTCCGCAGCGACATCGGGCGCACCGGACAGCTCCTGCACCCGGACTTCACGGAAATCGGAACCGCCGGCCGGCTCTGGACCCGCGACGCGATGATGATGTCCCTCGAGGAAAGCCCGGGCGGTCCCGTCGACCTGGACGTACTCAGCGCCGACCGGATCGGTGCGGACACGATCCTGCTGACCTACCGCAGCTATTCCCGCGCCGGCTCAGCGCTGCGCAGTTCCCTGTGGGTTCTGGACGGCGACCAGTGGCGCCTGCGGTTCCACCAGGGCACGCCCGAGGCATGAGCGGCCCCTGGCGTCAGCTGAACGCTGTGTCAGCTGGAGCGCCCGGCGTCAGCTGAAGCGTTGCGCGTTGCCCTGCTCCGCCTGGGCGTAGGTGTCCGCGGCCGACGACAGGGCCAGGTTGATGGAGGCGAGCGAGGCCTCAACCTTGCCCTGCGTCAGCGTCCACTCGGCCACAAGGGCCTGGAAATTGGTTGCCGCCGAACCGCGCCACGTGGCCTGCAGTTCGTCCAGGCCATGCTTCATCGCCTGGACGTCGGCGCTGATCCGGTCAACAGTTGCCTTGACGTTGGCTGACTTCACCTGCAGTAGGTCGGTATCGACGGAAATGATACTCATGGCGGGCCTCTCGACAATTAGGGCGACTGCCCCGGAAGGACAGCCGCTGTGGCTGGCGGACCGGCCGTTTCGGTCCGCTACGTCGAGCCTAGGAACCCGCCGGCACCCGCCGCCACAGCGGGATTCGCCATGTGGATAACCTCCGTCGGCAGCCCGGCTACCGCCCGCCGGCTGCCCGGTTCCCGCCGGTAACGCCGTCCCTGCCAACACGGTCCCCGGCAACGCTGTCCGAGAACGTCCCGATGCCATCGACCCCGATGCCACCCACCTCCGTACGGTCCACTTCCGCACCGTCCACGCCATGGCTGTCGGCCTCATGACCGTCCCACTCGGGGGAGTCCTCGCGAACGGGGAGGCTGACCACGAGTGTTGCGCCGCCGCCGTCGGTACCGTCCACCCGGACGGTGCCGCCGTGCGAGCCGACAATGGCAGCCACGATAGCCAGTCCCAGGCCGCTGCCGCCCGTCTCCCGGGTGCGCGACGTGTCGGCCCGGTAGAAGCGTTCAAAGACCCGGGGGGCCTCTGTGTCGGAGATCCCGGGGCCGTGGTCCCGGACTTCGAGGACGGACATGGCGGCACCGTCGTCGGCCCGCCGGACGCCCACGGCCAGCTCGATGGGTGTTCCCCCGGGCGTGTAGCGCAGCGCGTTGCCCACCAGGTTGCCGATGACCTGGCGCAGCTTCGCCTCGTCGCCGAGCACGGGCGCCGGTTCGGCGCTGCCGCTGTGCAGGCCGGTCAGGGTGATGGCGCGCTTTCGTTCGCTGGCCTGGGTGTCCACCACCGCGTCATGCGCGAGCAGCTGCAGGTCGATGGGCTTGCGCTGCAGCGGCCGCTGCTCGTCCAGCCGTGCCAGCAGCAGCAGGTCCTCCACCATGGAGCCCATCCGCTTGGCCTCGCTCTCGATCCGGCCCATGGCGCTGGCCACATCCTCCGAGGACTGCAGCGCGCCATGCCGGTAAAGCTCCGAGTAGCCCCGAATCGTCACCAGCGGGGTGCGCAGCTCGTGGGACGCGTCCGCGGCAAACCGGCGCATCCGGTCCTCGGAGGCCATGCGGGCCGCGAACGCCGCCTCGATGTGGGCGAGCATGGCGTTCAGCGACCTGCCGAGACGGCCCACTTCCGTGGAGGGGTTCTGCACATCGACGCGCCGCGACAGGTCGCCGGCGGCAATGGCGGCGGCGGTCTTCTCCACCCTGGCCAGGGGGCGGAAGGACCTGGTGACGGTCCAGTTGGCGATAAAGAAGGCGAGGACGAGCGTCAGCAGGCCAACACCCACCACCACGAGGCTGATGTGGCGCAGTACCTCATCTACCGTGGAGAGCGGCAGCCCGATGACCACCACCGCCCGCTGCTGCTCAGTCCCAACCACAACAGGGACCGCCACCACGCGCCAGTTCTTACTGTCGGTGCCCCGCACCTGGTAGGGGCGGAAATCACGCTCGCGGGCCTCGTCCACGGAGATCGACGCGATGTCCGGGCGGGCGCCCTTGTCGTCGATGGGATCCGGCTGCGTCCCCGGGTAGTAGAGCGTCACCGTGTAGTCCGTGGGGACCGCCGGGTTGGCAATGGGGGAGATCGAGCGCTGCGACTGGGCGGCGGTGACGGCGGCCCGCAGCTTGTCGTCCACCTGGCCCTCGAGGTAGCCGCGCAGCAGCGTCAGCGCACCCGCCCCCGTTACGGCCAGGGCCACCAGCAGGAGGGCCATCATGATGGCCACCAGCTGGGACCGAAGGGTGGCGGACTTCCAGCGCTCCAGCGCGGACTTCCAACGCTCCAGCAAGATCAGCGCTTCTCTGCTGTCCGCAGCACGTAGCCGACGCCGCGCTTGGTCTGGATCAGGGCCGGGGCGTCGGGATCGATGTCCACTTTGCGCCGCAGGTAGGAGATGTAGGACTCGACGATGGAGGCGTCACCGTTGAAGTCGTATTCCCAAACGTGGTCCAGGATCTGTGCCTTGGACAGGACCCGGTTCGGATTGAGCATCAGGTACCGGAGCAGCTTGAATTCGGTGGGGGACAGTTCGATCACCTTGCCGCCGCGGCGCACCTCGTGCGCGTCGTCGTCGAGCTCCAGATCGTCCACCCGGATGACGGCCTCGTCATCCTCCAGCATCGGCTGCGTCCTGCGGAGCACGGCGCGGATGCGGGCCACCACCTCATCAAGACTGAAGGGTTTGGTGACGTAGTCGTCCCCGCCCACCGTCAGCCCCGTGACCTTGTCCTCGGTGTCATCCTTGGCGGTCAGGAAGAGGACCGGGAAATGCTTGCCCGCCGCGCGCAGCCGGCGGGTGACGGTGAAGCCGTCCATGTCCGGAAGCATGACGTCCAGCACCGCGAGGTCGGGCGCGTGCGCCTCGACGGCTGCCAGCGCCTCCCGCCCGTTTCCCGCCGACACCACTTCAAAACCGGCGAAGCGCAAGGACGTGGAAAGCAGCTCGCGGATGTTCGGTTCGTCATCAACCACGAGGAGCTTCGCTTCGGCGCTGTTCTTTTTCATATTTCCCATGATGCTCCCAGAATCTGGGAGTTTTCTGAATGAATGTTGTGTGTTGCTTGGGTCAGCAGGATTCGACGTCCTTGGCGTCCATGATGCGGTAGGCGTAGCCCTGCTCGGCCAGGAAGCGCTGGCGTTTGGCCGCGAAATCCTGGTCAAGGGTGTCCCGGGCAACGAGGGAGTAGAAACGTGCCGCCCGCCCGTCCTGCTTGGGCCGGAGCAACCGGCCGAGCCGCTGGGCCTCCTCCTGGCGTGAACCGAAGGAGCCGGAGACCTGGATGGCCACGGAGGCCTCCGGCAGGTCGATGGAGAAGTTGGCCACCTTGGACACCACGAGGGTCTGGAGCTCCCCGGCGCGGAAGGCGTCAAAGAGCTTCTGGCGGGCCTTGACCGAGGTTTCGCCTTTGATGACCGGAGCGTCCAGCCGCTCGCCGAGTTCGTCGAGCTGGTCGATGTACTGCCCGATCACCAGGACCTGCTCGCCCCGGTGGTGTTCCACCAGCTGTTCGGCCACGAGGGTCTTCGTCTCGGAAGTGGCGCACAGCCGGTACTTGTCCGCATCCTCGGCCATGGCGTAGGCCACCCGCTCGTCCTTGGGCAGGTCCACGCGGACCTCCACGCAGTCCGCGGGGGCGATGTAGCCCTGGGCCTCGATGTCCTTCCACGGCGCGTCGTAGCGCTTGGGGCCGATGAGGCTGAAAACCTCGCCTTCCCGGCCGTCTTCACGCACCAGGGTTGCCGTGAGTCCGAGCCGCCGGCGCGCCTGCAGGTCCGCCGTCATCCGGAAGATCGGCGCGGGCAGCAGGTGGACCTCGTCGTAGATGATCAGGCCCCAGTCGTGGCCGTCGACGAGCTCAAGGTGCGGGTACAGGCCGCCGCGCTTGGTGGTGAGGACCTGGTAGGTAGCGATCGTCACCGGCCGGACTTCCTTGACGGCGCCCGAATACTCGCCGATCTCCTCCTCCGTCAGCGAGGTCCGCCGGAGCAGCTCGTCCTTCCACTGCCGTGCCGCCACCGTGTTGGTGACGAGGATCAGCGTTGTGGTGGAACTCGTGGCCATCGCCGCCGCGCCCACGAGCGTCTTTCCCGCGCCGCAGGGGAGCACGACGACGCCGCTGCCGCCCGCCCAGAAGTTCTCCGTGGCCAGCCGCTGGTACGGCCTCAGTTTCCATCCCGACTCGTCCAGCATGATGAGGTGCGGCGTGCCGTCGACGTAACCGGCCAGGTCCTCGGCGGGCCAGCCGATCTTGAGCAGCAGCTGCTTCAGCTGGCCGCGCTGCGAGGAATGGACCACCACGGTCTCGGCATCGATCCGCGGACCCAGCAGCGGTTGGATCTTCTTGGCCCTGCTGACCTCCTCCAGCACAGGGTAGTCGTTGGTGCGCATGACCAGCCCGTGTTGTGGGTCCTTTTCCAGCCGCAGCCTGCCGTACCGGGACATGGTTTCCTCGATGTCGATCAGCAGCGAGTGCGGCACCGGGAAGCGGGAGTACTTCAGCAGGGTGTCCAGTACCTTCTCGGCGTCGAGCCCTGCGGCCCGGGCGTTCCAGAGCCCCAGCGGGGTGAGCCGGTAGCTGTGCATGTGCTCGGGTGCGCGCTCCAGTTCGGCGAAGGCCGCGATGGCGTGCCTGGCCTCCGTCGCCTGCTCATGGTCCACTTCGAGGAGGATGGTTTTGTCGCTCTGGACAATCAGGGGGCCGTCATTCACGCAGGTACAACCTTCACTGCTGTATTTCCTCTGCTGCCTCGATGTCGATGATCCGGTGGATGGAAAGCACCCGCTCGGTATCCTTCGCGGGGTCGAAGACGCGGACGCGCCCGCCCGCCACGGATACCGGAACAACCGTTTCCAGTTTCGCATTCCCCAGGCTGTCCACCACGTTCATCACGACTTTCTGCCTGAGCCGGATGGCCTTGTGAAGGGTCTCCAGTCCCAGCTGGGTTGCCTCCTCGCCGCCGGCGGCGGCCGGACGGGAACCGTTGGGACTGGCGCCGTGCTCCGCATGGCTGCGGAGGACGGCGAGCTGGGCGGTGACGTCGGCGTCGGGAAGGGCCGAGCGCGGCGCGCTGTAAACGGGGCGGCCGGTGCCCGGAAGGGGTGCGGTGCGGTTGAGGCGGACGACGGCGGATCCGGCCTCTTCGACGGCGGGCGACAGTCCCAGCCCGCGCAGCACCAGGGCAGTCTGCCGGGGTGAGGCCATGGAGACCAGGACGGTGGGGGCGATCCGGACCAGGCCCAGGGACGACGCCGCAGCCTCCCGGCAGAGTTCACTGAGTGCGGCTTCGTCGTCACTCTGGATGAAGCTGGCGGCCGCCCCGACCCGAAGCTTGCCGTGCCGGGCCGCCGTGTCCTCCACGAGGTACTGCAGCGGCTGCGGCACGGCGGTGGCCGAGTGCCGGCGGAGGAAAGCCAGGATGGCTGCGGCGTCCTGGCCCGAGTCCAGGGCGCGGCGGATGGACTCCACGGAGAACCGGTATGTCGTGGCCGGGCCCTGCCCTTCGGCGTCGGCCATCCGCTGGAGCTGCTCGGCCAGATCGGGGGCCAGGTAGCCCGGTGCGACGGCGGTCAGGTCGGCCTGCAGGAGCACGTGGTTGAGGGCCGCCGGGAGGTGTTCGCCAAGGAGGTTCATGGCGTCGTCAGGCGCGTCCGCGGCGATGGCGGCACCCAGCTGGCTGAGCGCGCCGGACCCGATCAGCCCCAGCAGCTCCGCCTCGGCCAGGACGCCGCTGATCAGGGAACTGAACCGCCGCGCCATGCGGGGCTGCGCCCATTCGGCACGCTGCAGCACGGCTTCCGCATTGAGCACAGGTGCCGCCCCGTCCGGCATCTCCGCCTCGAGCGTCAGCTCCCGCAGTATCTCGAGGATCCTCTTGCGGATGACGGGCGCGTCGGACCGCTGTGCCTCGGCGGAGAGCGCGTTGACGGTGGCCGCCGGGGTGGCCCGGTGGTTGGCGGGGCCGGCGGGCTGGCCGTTGATGGGCTGGCCCACGAGTGAGGGGGCGCGCTCGCTGGCCAGCCAGGCGTTGACGAGCCACAGCCACTGTTCCTGCCGCGGCAGCCCGAGCCATTCCAGCTGGGGCGGCTGCACCCAGCATGAGCTGTCCACGTCCAGTCGGATCAGGCCGGACAGGGCGCAGAGCTCCAGCAGCACGGCGGTGGTGTGGTGATCCACGCGGAGTGTCTCGGCGAGTCTCCGCATTTCGCGGATGCCCACGCCGCCGCTCCGCAGGGTGGCCAGGGGCTGGTCCCTGACCGCGTGGAGCAGATCGCCGGTGAGGCGCAGGGTCTCGGCGATGGCCCCGAGCGCGGCGTTGCGGCGGAGCGCCGCGGTGGTGACGCCCAGCGTGGGCGCCGGGGGAACGAGGGAGAAGTTGTCGATGATGGCGCCGCCGCGCAGGGAGATACCCACGCTGTGCGGCAGTTCCACGTGGGCGGCGTCCAAAGGCACCAGGAGGCCCCGGGCCAGCAGCCAGTCGACGGGCCCGACGTCGTGACCTTCAGTTGTGACCGAAGCCTTCCGCTGGGCCTGGGGTACGGCGCCCATGGCCCAGTTGCTGAACCGCGCCAGCAGCGCAGACGTCCGCTCCGGGGCGCTGGCGAGGAGGGACTGCAATGCATCAGGGGAAGAGGTCCAGTGCTGCAGCGCCAGCGCTGCCTCCATCGGGGTGGTGGCCGCCTGCACGGCGGCGCCGCTGCGGTGCAGCTCCGCGACAAGCTGGACAACGCGCTGGGCGAAGGCCGGCTGCAGCCTGACCAGCTCGGTGTAGCTGCGGCCCAGCCCGGCCGGGTAGATCCCGACGACGTCCTTCAGGCTGCTCACCGGGAGGTAGAAGCGCTGCCTCTGGGCGCCGGGGCCCGCGCCGTGCGGCGGCTCCGCCCGCTGCACGAGGGCAAGGTCGTGCAGCGACTGCAGGAGCTGCTCGACGGCGGCCACCGTGGATCCCGCGATGGCCTTCTTCAGCGCCGCGGCCGATGCGCTGTGCCCGGTGTCAGTGTTGGTGCACAGGTGCAGGGTTTCAAGGACCTGCATCTGGGGACGGTTCAGGCGTTCGAGGGCCCGCTGAACGCTGACCCGTGCGCTGGCGCGGGCGGCTAAGGCGGGGAAGTCGGGAACGCCGGGGGAGATCAGGTCCGGCCGCGCAGCGAACAGTGCACGCAGTGACTCGTCGCTGCGTGCCTCCAGTTCCTTGCTGAGCGCGCGAATGAGGGACATCAGTCCAACGTTACCGCCCGCCCGGGGTTCCTGCCCGGCGGCGGGCTGCAACGCCGTCGGCCACCAGCACGAGCATCAGCAGGAACGCCGCCGGAAGGCCGTACAACGCCGTCGAGGTGATCCACTGCGGCGCGGCCTGGCCCGCACTGGCCAGTGCCATGACCGCCCCGACGGCGGCGAGGGACAAAACTGCAAGGAGCACTGCCGCGGCCATCAGTGGCCGCCGGATACGCGCGGATGTCATGGAAGTAACCTAACAGCAGCGCCGCGGCCGCGCCTCAAAGCGGGATTAGCCTGCCAGTCAGGATAACCTTGAAGGAACAGACCAACATGGACCAGGCAGTCATACCCTGAACCCGCACATCGGTGCGGATGCGGTGACGGCCGGCCGTGTCCCAAAACGTCAGAACGAAGAAGGTTGATTAGGTGCCTACCGGCAAGGTCAAGTGGTACGACAAGGACAAAGGTTTCGGATTCCTCGCGGGCGAGGACGGGCAGGAAGTGTTCCTGCCCAAGTCAGCGCTGCCCTCCGGAGTGTCCGAGCTTAAGGCCGGCACCCGGGTTGAGTT
This sequence comes from Arthrobacter sp. NPDC056493, assembly GCF_042795115.1. NCBI lineage: Bacteria > Bacillati > Actinomycetota > Actinomycetes > Micrococcales > Micrococcaceae > Arthrobacter > Arthrobacter sp. NPDC056493. The sequence goes on from NZ_JBHTSL010000037.1 coordinate 20,308, forward strand.
CGGCGTCGCGGATGGACGCAAGGGCGCCCAGGCCCTGGGCCTGCGCGTCCTCGACAAGACACCCTCCATCGCAAAGGCCAAGCGCCCCAGCGCCAAGGATCTTGCCCCGCTGGTGCAGGACCTGGTGACGGTTCTGGACAACCTGTCCGGCACTCTGTCGTCCGGAAAGTACCCGGACGGCAACAAGGGCAAGGCCATTGCCGCTGCCCTGCGTAAGGTTGCCGACGAGCTGGACGCCTAGGCCGCCCGATGAACCCGGAACCTGAACAGGCCGCATCCAAGGTGGAACCCAAGGCTGAACCCAAGACCGCCAAGAGGCGCGCCGGGGTCCCGGTGTGGCGGACGGGGAAGCCAGACGCTGTGCTGGCCGCTGCCGTGGACACCGCCCGGACCGCCATTGAGGGCATTGCGAAGGCATCCGAAATCGGGGACCACCTGGCTGCCCGCACCGAGGGCGACCGTGTGGTGACGCACCTTTTCGAATCGCGGCTGCCCGGGTACCTCGGCTGGCAGTGGTACGCCGTCCTGACCCGCAATTCGCGCTCCAAGGTGATCACGGTCAACGAGCTCGGCCTGCTTCCGTCCGAGGACTCGGTCCTCGCTCCGGAGTGGGTGCCGTGGGCGGAGCGGGTACGCCCAGAGGACGCCCAGGACCAGGACGCGGACGAATCGCAGGAGGAAGCTCCCGAGGAGGGCGCACCCAGCGAGGCTGCGGACGGAGCCCCGGGCGGGACTGCCGCGGACGCCGGGTCAGAGTCCGACGCCGAAATACAGTCCGACGCCGGTACAGAGCCCGGTGCCAAAACGGAACCGGGTGCCGAGACGGATCCGGACAGCCCCGAGCAGGGCTGACCACAACGCCAAACGGCGCCGTCCGGACGCAAGCCCGAACGGCGCCGTCGTACTTTAAGGGTGGAGTTTTTGTCCAGATAATGGGGCTAATCGGCCTTCGAACCCCGATTATCTGGACAAAAACTCCACCCTGGCGGCTTACTTTTTGAGCTCGCCCACGACGTAGTCGATGCACTCCAGCAGGGCGGTGACATCGGACGGCTCGATGGCCACGAACGTGGCGATGCGGAGCTGGTTGCGTCCCAGCTTCCGGTAGGGCTCGGTGTCCACGATGCCGTTGGCGCGGAGCACCTTGGCGATGGCGGCGGCATCGATCGAGTCATCGAAGTCGATGGTGGCGATGACGTTGGAGCGCTCGGCGGCATTGGCGACGAACGGCGTGGCGAATTCGGAGGCTTCCGCCCACTTGTAAATACGGCCGGCCGAATCGGCCGTGCGTCCGGCCGCGAAGTCCAGGCCGCCGTTGGCGTTAAGCCACTGCACCTGGGCGTCCAGCGTGACGAGCGTGGACAGCGAAGGCGTGTTGTACGTCTGGTTCAGCTTGGAGTTGTCGATGGCGGTCTTCAGGTCCAGGAAGTCCGGGATCCAGCGCCCGCTGGCCTTGACGCGCTCGGCCCGCTCCAGTGCGGCCGGGGAGAAGAGGCCCAGCCACAGCCCGCCGTCGGAGGCGAAGTTCTTCTGCGGCGCGAAGTAGTAGACGTCGGTCTGGGCCACGTCGACGTCAAGGCCGCCGGCAGCCGAGGTGGCGTCCACCAGCACCAGCGCGCCCTCGTCGGCGCCGTTCACCCGCTGGACGGGTGCGGCAACGCCGGTCGAGGTCTCGTTCTGCGGCCAGGCGTACACGTCAACGCCGGCCTCGGCCCTGGGGGCGGGGCAGGTGCCGGGCTCGGACTTGATGATGGAGGACTCCGCAAGGAACGGTGCCTTGTTCGTGGCCGCTGCAAACTTGGACCCGAATTCGCCGAAGGACAGGTGCTGTGCCTTCTCTTCCACCAGGCCGAAGCTGGCAACGTCCCAGAACGCGGTGGAGCCGCCGACGCCGAGGACCACCTCGTAGCCTTCGGGGGCGCGGAAGAAGGTGCTCAGGCCTTCGCGGACGGAGCCCACGAGGTTCTTCACCGGGGCCTGGCGGTGGGACGTGCCCAGGAGCGTCGTCGCGGCTGCGGAGAGAGCCTCGATCTGCTCCGGCCTGACCTTGGAGGGACCGGCGCCGAACCGTCCGTCCTTGGGCAGGAGGTTTGCGGGAATAGTGATGCTGGTGTCGCTCACAATGGCTCCAATTTTCGGCATGGAAAGTGCGGTTCGGCTGGGTCGGGGCGATGGCCGGCAGGCAACCATGACCGCCACGAAGCCCTCCTTATTCTGCCCGAAGCGCGGATACCGCGGGAACACGCCCCCGTCATAGTCCAGTCATTGAGACAGCGCCGCCGTCCGCCGTGCGGATTATCCGGAGTAATTCAAAATAGGCTAAGCTGGCACTGAACGTACGGGCAGAGCGCCGGTGCTGCGCCGCCGTCATATACGACCGCCGCTGCAGCTCGCCGGATCCCGGTGCGGCGGGCCCGCGGTACGGTGGGACGGACACAATACTGTGCTCGAGGAGCTGAGCTGAATGACGGATCTGATCGACACCACGGAGATGTACCTTCGCACCATTCTGGAGCTGGAGGAAGAGAACATCGTGGCGCTTCGGGCACGCATCGCCGAACGGCTCCGCCACTCGGGCCCCACCGTCTCGCAGACCATTGGCAGGATGGAGCGCGACGGCCTCGTCGTCGTCTCCGGTGACCGCCACCTTGAACTGACTGAAGTGGGCCGGAAGCGCGCTACCGAGGTGATGCGCAAGCACCGGCTCGCCGAACGCCTCCTCGCCGACGTCATCGGCCTTGATTGGGCCTACGTCCATGACGAGGCCTGCCGGTGGGAGCACGTCATGAGTGAGCGCGTGGAGCGCAGGATCTACGAAATGCTCGACCACCCCACCGAGTCGCCGTACGGCAACCCGATTCCCGGCCTGGCTGCGCTCGGCGGGCCGCCCGCCCGCCCGTTCTCGGACGGCGTGGTGAACCTGCTGGATGCCATGACTGGCTACGGCCCGGAATCCAAGGTCACCGTCAGCCGCCTGGCGGAACCCATCCAGGTGGAGCCGGAGCTGCTGCTCCAGCTGGATGAAGGGGGGATCCGGCCTGGCGCCGTCGTCTCGCTCGAACGCGTGGGGGAGTACATCTCGGTCCGCGTGCCCGGGTTTGAGGGTGCCCTTGAGCTCCCGCCGGAAGTTGCCGCGCACGTGTTCGTGCGCCTGGACTAGCTCCCAACGGGCCCGTGGGCCGGGTGCGGCTTCCTGTCTGACATCTGCAGGCAGGATGACCTACCACTTTTGCACAGGGAATATAACGGAATTATTACTGCGCTTCTTTAATCGCCTATAGTTAAACGGCAACGCCGATACTAAAGCGTTACCTGATCTGGAGCCGAACCTTGCCAGCAGATCAGTAGCACGAGTCACCCACTGGCAGGGGCGGGGGAACCACAACCGGCTGTTTCAACAGCCTTGGGGTGAAGTCCGCAGCAGCAAGTCTTTTCCGCAGAAGGAATCCTCCCGGGATACCCCTGTGCCGGAACGGCTTGTTACGGCGGACCGGGTCCGAACTCTCTGACCCGAATCCGACAGCTAACTTCGCAGGCTATCCAGAGAGGAAACAGTACTTGTCCATGCAGAATGCCCGGGGCCGCCGCCGCGCGACCGGTCCCGCTCCGGAGCCGCGCCTCGCGGAGGCCATTGCCGCGGACCGTCCCCGGGACGCCCAGCGTGAAGCGCGCCGCCGCCGGGGTCCCTTCCGGCAGGTCACGGATTTTGCCTCGGCCAGTGGCGTGGGGCAGAAAGCCGGCGTAGTCCTCGCTGCCACCGGCCTGCTGCTGACTGTTACTGTCCCCGCCACCAGCCCTGTCCTGGCCGCCGGAGAGCCGGGAGGGGCGTCTGCGTCCGCTGCCTCGGCCCAGCCGAAGGTCTCGGCTGAAGCGGCAGCAAAGATCGACTTCAGCCGCACGTCCGTCTCCACCACCGGCGACCCGGACGGAAAGCTGAAGCAGCTCCTCAGCGCCCAGTCAGCCGGCAGCATCAGCCGTTCGGCCTCGGTGGGGACCCTGGGCGGCCCGCTGACCACGCTGGTCAGGTCCTCGCCGTTCGGTTACCGGGTCAGTCCGATCACCGGCGGTGCCGGCGAGTTCCACCGCGGCCAGGATTTCGCTGCCCAGTGCGGCACCCAGGTGCTTGCCGCGGCCAGCGGCAAGGTCACCTTTTCGGGATGGCACCCCTATGGGGGAGGCAACCGCGTCGTGATCGATCACGGCAACGGCCTGGAGACCACGTACAACCACCTGTCGTCCTCCAGCGTCCAGGTTGGCCAGAAGGTCACCCGGGGCGAAGTTATCGCCCTCAGCGGGACCACGGGCGCCTCCACGGGCTGCCACCTCCACTTCGAGGTGATGGTCAACGGGGACGTCGTTGATCCCCTCGGCTGGCTCTGAGCCACGTCGAGCGAGCACCCTCATTCCTGTGACACGCCGTGACCTGAATGTGACATTGGCTCCGAACTGCTGTACCGTCTAAACCGCGTCAACTTTTCCGAAGTTGACGCTCTTGAGTGGATTGCCTAACTCTGCCACCGCTCAAGGTCCGTTCGCATTACATCGTCTGGCAGGGGCGGGGGAACCAATTTTGGTCTTCGCAAGAAGGCCTTGGGGTTAAGTCGCAAAGCTTCCCAGGAAGCGGAGCGGCCGGGTGACTCCCATCCGAATCCGACAGCTCACCTCGCAGGCATTGGGAGAGGCTACCTTCGTGTCTTCACGCCACAATGCCGCGCGCCACCGCGCGCAAACGGTTCGTATGAACCCGTTGGACTCCGTGTCCAAGGCGGTTAGCGCCAATGCCGGCACAGTAGGTCGCCAGGCAGCTGTTATCGCAGCTGCTTCAGGACTCATCCTGAGTGTTGGCATGCCTGCCAACGCAGCCGACGCCAACATTGGTGTTTCCGCCTCCTCGGAGACCGGATCCCAGGCCGCACAGCTTGCTGTGACCGCCGCGCCCACCGCCACTGTCTCCTTCGAGCGTCCTGCTGTCACCACCGTGGCAGCCCCGGTCGCCGAAGCCATCGCTCCGCAGTCGAACGATGAGAGCCAGACGGCCGATGCAGGCCAGGCCGGCGACGAGAGCACCGGTGCGGCCAAGGCCGTCACCGCAAAGTCCACTGATGGTGCGGCCTCCGCAGCAGCTTCCGGACTGGCAGCAATCGCGTACACCGGCATCGGCAGCCCCTACGTCTGGGGCGGCACCACGCCCAGCGGCTGGGACTGCTCCGGCTTCACTCAGTGGGTTTACGCACAGGCAGGCATCAGCATTCCCCGCGTCAACGCGTGGAACGCCATGAAGCCCACCTCCACGCCTGCTCCCGGCGACCTGGTCATGCAGAACGGCGGCGCCCACGTGGGCATCTACGTCGGCAACGGCATGATGATCAGCGCGCTGAACCCCTCGCAGGGCACTCTCCTGCACGCGGTGTCCGCAACGGGCACGTCCGCTTTTTACACCCTTCGCTAAAAATCCGATTCGAGGCGGGCCGGCTTACCCCCAAGATGCCGGCGCGTCGATAACCCACGGCCTGCTACCGCGGTCTGTGGAACACGAAAGAGAGAAACTTTAATGACTACACGTGCGACCATTGCACGGCACCGCGCCGAGGTCACCAAGACCAACTCGCTGGCTGTCATTGCCAAGGCCGTCGGCGACAACGCCGGTGGCATGGGCCGCCAGGCCGCAGTTATCGCTGCTGCTTCCGGTCTTGTCCTGACCAGCGGCATCGCCGCCAACGCTGCTGAGACCAACGTTCAGCGCGAATCCGTTCCGGCTTCCACGCTGGAGGTCCAGTCCGCTGCGCCGGCCACCATCTCCGCTGCTTCCAGCATCGCCATCTCCTACGAGAAGCCTGCTGTTTCCACCGCGCCGGCTCCCGTTGTCGAGGCTCCCAAACCTGTAGTCAAGGTCCAGGAAGCCACCCCCGCCGCTGACGCCGCTCCGGCTGCTGACGCAGCACCGGCAGTCCAGGCCACCGCCGCCGTCGAGACCGCTGCCCCGGCAGCGCCGAAGACCACGGCTGCCAGCGGCCAGGGTGCTGCGATTGCTGCAGCTGCCTACGCACAGCTCGGCGTCTCCCAGGACTGCACCGCGCTGGCCACCAACGCACTCGCCGCCGTGGGCATCCACTACCACGGCTGGCCGGCAGGCTACCTGTCCCTCGGCCGCACCGTCAGTGCTGCTGAAGCCCAGCCGGGCGACCTCGCCTACTACCAGAACGGCGGCATGGGCCTGGCCCACATCGCTGTGTACGTCGGCAACGGGCAGGCCGTCCACGGCGGCTGGAACGGCGGAACCACCGCACTGTTCAGCGTGAACGTCGGCTCCGGCCCCGTCTTCATCCGCGTCGGCGGCTAAGACACCCCCAAAGCATTACGGAAGGACCCCCGCCAACTGGCGGGGGTCCTTTTTTGCCTTGCGTCCGCATGAATTTTTGGTGACACGCCATGACGATGCTTGTGTTCGATTCGCTCATCTGCCTACTGAGTGTTTACTCTTATGGTGTCGATCCATAGCCCGGACATGCAGAGGGCAGCCGGCCCTCGCGCCTCTGCCGGGTGCGGCCGTGAAGAGGTATGTGCATGCGCACACTCGTTCTGAATGCTGGATATGAACCGCTGGCGGTAGTGACCTTCCGCCGGGCGCTGGTCCTTGTGCTCACCGGAAAGGCAAGCGTGGTGGCCGAAGGCGACGATCCTGTCGTCGGGCCGCAGGACATCATGGGCCGTCCGTCCGTGATTCTCCTTAACCGCTACATCCGCCCCCGGTACAACATGATCACCGCGGTGAGCAGGCGCGGTGTGCTTCGCCGTGACGGCCACCGGTGCGCCTACTGCGGCAAGGCAGCCCACACCATAGACCATGTCCAGCCCAAATCCCGGGGCGGTGCCGACTCCTGGGAGAACCTCGTTGCGGCCTGCCTCCGCTGCAACAACGTCAAGGGTGACCACACGCCCGGTGAAATGGGCTGGAAGCTCCGGTTCGATCCGGCTCCACCGGTGGGCACCATGTGGCAAATCAAGGAGCTGGAGAAGCCCACACCGGCGTGGGATCCGTTCCTGCTTCCGGAAAGGGCAGCCTGACGCTCGCCTGATCATCACGGCATTACGCTGGGTGTGTGGACTTTGACGCAATAATCCTGGCCGGCGGCCGCTCCTCGCGACTGGGCGGCTCAGCCAAGTCTGCCCTGATGCTCGACGGCGCCACCCTCCTTGAGCGCTCCGTCGCGGCAGCCGCGGGCGCGCGGCAGGCTGTTGTGGTGGGACCCGAGGCGGCGGGTCTTCCAGGTGGAGTCCTCAGCACGCGTGAGGATCCGCCCTTTGCGGGGCCGGCGGCGGCAATCGCCGCCGGCCTTTCCGCGCTTCGGGGGGCAGGCCGCGCTGACATGGTCCTGGTCCTCGCGTGCGATATGCCGCGCGTTGCCGAAGCTGTCCACGCCCTGCTGAACGCCCTGCCCGGCGAGGGTGGTGACGGCGTCATCGCGGCGTCCGCCGACGGGCGGCAGCAGCCGCTGGCGGGTTTTTATAGCACAGCTGCGCTGGAACGCGCCGTGCAGGACGCCGCCGCACGCAACGCCTTGGTGAACGGGTCAGTCTTCGCCCTCCTTGCTAGTCTTGACGTGCAGGCTGTGGTTGTCCCTGCCGGCTCCACGGATGACGTGGACACCTGGGACGATGCGGCCGCGTTGGGAGTAGCTGTCCGGGAGCAATGACCCGCATTCCGGACCGCCGTGAATTTGGAGGCAGGCATGAAAAGCCAGGACGAGACGCTTGAGGAATGGTGCCGTCTGCTGCTGCGGGCCTTTGAGCTCGAGGACGTCGACGTGGACATCAACGAGGTGTTGTCCGTCGCGGGAGTGGCTGCACACTCCGTGGTGCGTCCCGCTGCACCCCTCACCACGTTCATAGCCGGGCTCGCCACCGGCCTTCAGTGCGCTGCGGGCCAGGCGCCGGACGTCCTGGCGATGCAAAGCGCCATGGACGTGGCCCGTACCGCCGCCAAGGCCTACGCTGCCGAAGAGGCGCGGGCGGCGGCAGGTTCCCCGGCCGCGGGTTCCGCCGGAACTTCGGCGCCCAGCGGGACTCCGGGGGAATGACAGCCGCGCCCGAGCACCGCTCCGACGACCCGCACACTTCAGCTCAGCCAACCCCTGCAGGGGACGGAGCTGCTGCAGGGGATGGAACTGCCTCCGACACCGAACCGGCGCTTGACACAGACGCTGCGCCTGACACCGACCCCGCGGACGACGCCGCACCCGCCGCGGCGGGGGAACAGGAAACACCAGGGGCGCGGGACGCGCATGCCAAGCACCTGGCTCACACCTGGGAGGAGGCCCGGCAGGCCGCCTTCGACTGTGCCGCCCCGATTCCGGCGGCACCCGTTCCCCTGCGCCTCGCCGTGGGCCGGACACTGGCCGCGGACATCACCGCCCACCAGGACATGCCGCACTATGCGTCGTCCGCCATGGACGGCTGGGCCGTTAACGGAAGCGGCCCCTGGATCCTGGCCGAGCCGGGGCAGCGGCTGGCACCGCACCAGGCGAGCGTGATCGTGACGGGCGGACTGATTCCCGCCGGCGCCAAGGCGGTGCTGCGCACCGAGAGCGGTGTGATCTCCGCGGACGACGACGGACTGCCTGTCCTGACGCTGGGCGGCGCCGCCCGCCCCGGCGAACCCAGGAACGGCCAGCACATAAGGAAAGCCGCAGAGGAGGCGGCTGCCGGGGACGTGCTGGTCAGGGCCGGCGTCGTGCTTAACCCCGCCCATGTGGCCCTCGCCGCCCTGGCCGGGTACGACGAGGTGAAGGTCCTCGGCAAGCCCGTGGTCAAGCTGCTGCTGACAGGTTCCGAAGTGGTGGAGCAGGGGCTGCCCGAGCCCGGGCGCGTGCGTGACACGTTCGGGCCACAGCTGGCCACGGTGGTGGAAATGCTGGGTGGACTGTGCCGTGAACAGGTCCGCATCGGGGACGGTTACACGGAATGGCTCGAGGGCCTCGAAGACTCAGGCATCCCCGAGGCACTGAACTTGCCGGCCGACGTCGTCATCACCACCGGTGGAACCGGCCGTTCCGGCACGGATCATTTTCGGCGTGCCGTGGCGGAACTGGGCGGTCGGCTGATCATCGACGGCGTGGCGATGCGGCCGGGCCATCCCGCCGTCCTCGCCGAGCTGCCGGACGGGCGCTTCGTGCTTGGACTGCCGGGAAACCCGCTGGCGGCCATGATGACCCTGTCCACGGTGGGCGCGCCGCTCCTGGCGGCTTTGGGACACGGCCAGCTCCCGCCGGTCCGGGAAGTTCCCTGCGGCACCCTGATCGAACCCGATCCCGGGCGCACCCGGCTCATGCCCTTCCGGCTCCTCTACGGCATGGCCTCGCCCGCGCAGCACACCGGCCCGGGCATGATGCGCGGACTGGCATCGGCCGACGGCGTCCTGGTGGTGCCACCGCACGGAGTGCAGCTGGGCGAGATGGTGCCGGCTTTCGCGCTGCCCTGGGGTCCGGCCATCCCCGAGCCCAAGAGCGCCGAAGCCAAGCCCAAGAGCCCGGCGCGGAAGTCTGCCTCGCGGACCTCCGCCGGGCAGGCAGCCCAAAGCGGGCCGGTGGACTGGAGTGCCCTGCTCGACTGAGGTGCAATGATGGAGGCATGAACAGCCACTCAGCGCGGAGTCTCGCATGGGCCGTGTAACGCAACGACGCAAGGTATACCGCTACGTCCTGGACGGCTCGCCCGCGGCGTTGGAGTTCCCCGTCCGGCACCGTGAGGACGTGCTCGCGGTGGAGGAACCGCTGGAGATCCGGCTGGGCAACCTGTCCTTCTCAGTCACCATGCGCACGCCCGGGGACGACTTCGACCTCGTGGCAGGTTTCCTCGTCTCGGAGGGCGTCATCTGGGACGCCGACCAGCTGATCTCGCTCAGGTTCTGCGCCGGCGAGGACGAAAACGGGGTCCAGACATTCAACGTGGTCGAAGCCCAGCTGCGGTCCGACGTGCCCCTCCCGGACACCGGCAGGCACGTCTACACGTCCAGCTCGTGCGGGATCTGCGGCACGGACTCCATCGAATCGGTGACCAAGTCCTCGCACTTCAACCCGGCCGCGGACCAGCTCACCGTGCCGGTCGAAACGCTTGCCTCCCTGCCGGACAGGCTGCGGGAAGCGCAGGCGGTCTTCGAGGTGACCGGGGGAGTGCACGCTGCCGGACTGTTCAGGATCGACGAGGCCGGCGGTGCGGATCTGCTGTGCCTGCGGGAGGACGTGGGCCGGCACAACGCGGTGGACAAGGTGGTTGGCTGGGCACTGCGTGAGCGGCTGCTACCCCTTACCAACACCCTGCTCCAGGTATCCGGCCGGGCCTCCTTCGAGCTCGTCCAGAAGGCCGCACTGGCCGGCATCCCGGTGCTCGCGGCGGTCAGCGCGCCCTCGAGCCTGGCCGTGGAACTGGCCGAGTCCACGGGCGTCACGCTTGCCGGTTTCAGCCGGGGAACCAGCCTGAACGTCTACGCAGGCTCCGGCCGCATTTCCATGCCCGCACCGGTGGCGCGGTAGGGGCGTGGCCCCTTGGCGGCCGGACGCCAAGGCAGTAGATTTTATCCATCGAATGGAAGCGTAGATCCGCACACACGGCAGCTGATCTGCCCGGACCCAAGCTGCCCGGACCCAAGCTGACCGCGAAGCCCATGCCCGCACGAAAGCCAGCACAGCCCGCTTCTGCTTTCACGTACTAAAGAGGTACACATTGCACGACGACCGCCGGATCACGGAAGTCCGCCTGGACCGCTTTCTCCGCGAACGGATCACCCCCGCCATCTATGGCCGCAGCGTGCCACTGGAGCTCAGCAGCTGGGACGTTCCGGATGAACCCGTCCCGGTCCTGGAGGCGCTGCGCCAGGAGTTCGTGCCGCAGGAACACGGTGCCGCATGGGGGCGCCCGTGGAGCACAAAGTGGCTGCGGCTCCAGGGAGAGGTGCCGGATGCCTGGGGAACCGCGCCGGATACCGAAGTGGAGATCGCGGTGGACCTCGGGTTCACCACGGAGATCCCGGGCTTCCAGTGCGAGGGGATCGCGTGGCGGCCGGACGGCAGCATCATCAAGGCCATCTCGCCCCGCAACCAGCACATCCCGCTGAAGCTGCTGGGCAGCGGACTCGCCGTCGACTTCTACGTGGAGGCGGCCGCCAATCCCGACGTCGCCCAGGGCTGGAGCTTCGCGCCCACGCCCTACGGGGACAAGGCTACGTCGGGCAACGCGCCGCAGTACCGCCTTGGCAGCATCGCCATCGCCGAGCTGAACCGCGCCGTGTGGGAGCTCCAGCAGGATGTGGTGACGCTCAGCGGCCTCATGCACGAGCTCCCCACCGAACTGCCGCGCCGGCACGAGATCCTGCGTGCCCTCGAACGCATGATGGACATCATGGACCCGGACGACGTCGCGGGTACGGCGCCCGCCGGGCGGGCAGCGCTGGCCGAGGTGCTGGCCCGGCCGGCCTACGCCTCCGCCCACCGGCTGCTCGCCACCGGGCACGCGCACATCGACTCGGCCTGGCTGTGGCCGGTGCGGGAGACCATGCGCAAGTGCGCCCGGACCTTCTCCAACGTGGTTGCCCTCATGGACGAGGACCCGGACTTCGTGTTCTCCTGCTCCTCGGCCCAGCAGCTTGCCTGGATCAAGGAGTACTACCCGGAGCTCTTCGCACGCATCCGGGAGAAGGTGCAGTCCGGCCAGTTCATTCCCGTGGGCGGCATGTGGGTGGAATCCGACACCAACATGCCAGGCGGTGAGGCCATGGCCCGGCAGTTTGTGGAAGGCAAAAGCTTCTTCCTCAGGGAATTCGACGTCGAGTGCAGGGAAGCCTGGCTCCCGGACTCCTTCGGATACTCCGCGGCCCTGCCGCAGATCGTCAAGGCCGCCGGCAGCCGCTGGTTCCTGACCCAGAAGATCTCCTGGAACCAGATCAACCGCATGCCGCACCACACCTTCAACTGGGAAGGCATCGACGGCACCCGCCTCTTCACGCACTTCCCGCCGGTGGACACCTACAATTCCGAGCTCAGCGCCCGGGATCTGGCGCATGCCGAGCGCAACTACCGGGACCACGGATATGGCACCACGTCGCTCGTCCCGTTCGGCTACGGCGACGGCGGCGGCGGACCCACGCGCGAGATGCTCGCCGCCGCGCACCGCGCGGCGGACCTGGAGGGCTCGCCGAAAGTCCGGATCGGAACGCCGCACAGCTTCTTCGAACAGGCCGAGGCCGAGTACAAAGCGCTGCCGGTCTGGGTGGGGGAGATGTACCTGGAGCTGCACCGCGGCACCTATACCAGCCAGGCCAGGACCAAGCAGGGCAACCGCCGGTCCGAGCACCTCCTCCGCGAGGCGGAGCTCTGGTGCGCCACGGCCGCCGTCCGCTCCGGCGGGGAGTACACGTACCCCGCGGCCGAACTGAAGCGGCTGTGGCAGCTGGTCCTGCTGCAGCAGTTCCACGACATCCTGCCCGGCAGCGCCATCGCCTGGGTGCACCAGGACGCCGAACGCAACTACGCCGCCGTGGCCAGGGGGCTGGAAGCGCTCATCAGTGAGGCGGCTGCCGCCCTCCTTGGCGAAGGGACACAGGAGTTCCTGCTCAACGCCGGCCCGCATGCCCGCCATGGGGTCCCGGCGCTCGCGGCAGCTGCGGCTGAGCCAACGAAAGCTGAGGTTGCCGCCACGCCACTGGACGGCGGATTCGTCCTGGACAACGGCGTTATCCGTGCCGTGCTGGATGACAACGGTCTGCTGATATCCCTGCGGGATCACGGAACAGGCCGCGAAGCCATCGCCCCCGGCCAGTTCGGAAACCACCTGGAACTGCACCGCGACACCCCCAACGAATGGGACGCGTGGGACATCGACGAGTTCTACCGGCGCAACGTCACCAGCCTGACCGACGCCGCGGAGGTGCGGCTGGAGCGGCACGGCGGGGACGCCGTCGTCGTGGTGGAACGGCTCACCGGATCCTCCCGCATTACCCAGCGCATCACGCTGGCGGCCGGCAGCCCGTCCCTGGGTATCTCCACCGAGGTTGACTGGCAGGAACGCGAGAAGCTGCTCAAGCTGGGGTTCCCGCTGGACCTGAGGGCCGACCGCTCGGCCGCGGAGACCCAGTTCGGCCACGTCTTCCGGCCGACCCACGTGAACACCTCATGGGAGGCGGCGAAGTTCGAGATCTGCGCCCACCGCTGGATCCACGTCGCCGAACCCGGGTACGGCGTGGCCATCGCCAACGCCTCCACCTACGGGCACGACGTCGCCCGGTTTGTCCGGGACGACGGCGGGACCACCACCACCGTCCGGCTCTCACTGCTGCGCGCGGCCAAGTTCCCCGACCCGGAGGCAGACCGCGGCCGGCACGTGCTCGACGTCCGGGTCCGCCCGGCCGCGGGAATCGCAGAGGCTGTGGAGGAAGGCTACCGCGCCAACCTCGCACCGAGGACGGTCCGGGGCGGCCACCCGGGCGAGGCGCTGGTTTCGGTGGACAACCCGGCCCTGGTGATCGAAGCCGTGAAGCTCGCCGAAGACGGCTCCGGCGACGTCATCGTCCGGCTGTACGAATCACTCGGCCAGCGCTCGGCCGGACGGCTCACCGCCAACTTCCCGGCCACGGGAATCCAGAGCGTGGACCTCCTCGAGCGGCCGGCCGAGGCGACGGGCGTCGCGGCCGGCGCGGACACCGCCGAGCTCACGCTGCGGCCGTTCCAGCTGGTGACACTGAGGCTCGCGCGCTGAGACCTGGTACTTAGAACTCGTGGAGCAGGCGCCGGACGAACTGCCGCGTCCGCTCCTGCCGCGGCGCGCGGAGGACCTCGGCGGCCGGTCCGCGCTCCACCACGAGGCCGCCGTCCATGAAGATGACCTCGTCCGCCACCTGCCGGGCGAAGGCCAGCTCGTGGGTGACGATCACCATGGTCCATCCCTCGTCGGCGAGTTCCTGGATGACGCCCAGGACGTCGCCCACGAGTTCCGGGTCCAGCGCCGAGGTGGGCTCGTCGAACAGCAGCAGCTGCGGCTTCAGGGCAAGGGCACGGACAATGCCCACGCGCTGCTGCTGGCCGCCGGAGAGTTCGAACGGATACGCATCGCGCTTGTCCGCCAGACCCACGCGGGCCAGAAGCTTTTCGGCGTCGGCCACCGCCTCGGCCCGCTTGCGTTTCTGGACCTGGACGGGTCCCTCAATAACGTTCTGCAGGACCGTCATGTGCGGGAACAGGTTGTAGTGCTGGAACACCATGGCACTGCGGTCGCGCAGCTCTGAAATCTCCTTCTTGGAGACCTTGGCGGAGAAATCCAGCGCCAGCTCTGACCCGGCACCCGCGGAGGTGCCCGGCCCCGTAAAGGTGACCGTCCCGGCGTCGGGCGTTTCCAGTCCGTTGAGTGAGCGCAGCACTGTGGTCTTGCCCGAACCCGACGGCCCGATCAGGGCCACCACGTTGCCCCGGCGCACGTCGAGGTCGATGTCCCGCAGCACCACGTTGCTGCCGAACGCCTTCGCGAGGTTGCGGACGGCCAGGACCGGCCTGGCCTGCGCTCCGGCGCCGTGGGGAGCGGGTCCCCGTGCTTCGTCAGTGGGCGACATAGCGGTCCAATCTCCTTTCAAGGACGGACTGCCCGGAGGAGAGCGCCAGGCAGATCACCCAGTAGACCAGGGCTGCCTCGAGGTACAGCACCATGAACTCCTGGCTGAAGGCCGCGATCTGCTGCGCGTTGCGGAAGAGTTCCGTGACCAGGATCAGGGAGGCCAGAGACGTGTCCTTGACCAGCGAAATGAACGTGTTGGACAGCGGCGGCACCGATACCCTGGCGGCCTGCGGAAGGATGATCCGGCGCAGCGACTGGCCCCGGGACATGCCGATGGTGTGGCCGGCTTCCCACTGGCCCTTGGGGACCGACAGGATGGCGGCGCGGATGACCTCGGCGGCATAACCGCCCACGTTCATGGAAAAGGCGATGATCGCGCTGGGCCACGGATCAAGCTTCAGGCCCAGGCTCGGCAGGCCGTAGAAGATTACAAACAGCTGCACCAGAAGCGGCGTGCCGCGGATCACCGAAACGTAGAACCGCGCCAGGCCGGACACCGCCACGTTCCGGCTCAGCCGCATGAGCGCCACCAGCAGGGCCAGCGCGAGGCCGATCACGAACGACGCCAGCGTCAGCGGGATGGTGCCGGTGACTGCGCCCGTCACAATAGGGCCGAAGGAGCTCCAGACGAGATCCCAGTTCAACGGCATCTACTTGGTGACGTCCGTGCCGAAGTACTTCTCCGAGATTTTGGCCAGCGTTCCGTCGGCGCGAAGGTCATCCAGCGCCTTGTCCACCGCGGACGTGAGTTCCGTGGAACCCTTGCGGAACACGAAGGCGCTTTCCGACTTCTCCGTGGTTTCGGCAGCGATCTTCAGCCCGGCGTCCGGATTCGTCTTGGCGTAGTCCAGGTACGTGAGCTTGTCATTGACGGTCGCATCCACGCGTCCCTGGCGGACCAGCGCCACGCTCTGCGCCCAGCCTTCCACCGACTGCACGTTGGCGCCGGCATCCACCGCCAATTTGTAGAAGTTGCTGGTGAGCGACTGGGCCGTAGTCTTGCCCTTGAGGCTGTCAAAGCCGGAAATGCTGTTGTTGTCCGCCTTCGTCACGATCACGCCCGTGGAAACGGTGTACGGCTTGGAGAAGTCGTACTTGGCCTTGCGTTCGGCGTTGATGGAGATCTGGTTCGCGATGGTGTCGAAGCGCTTGGCGTCGAGGCCAGCGAAGATCCCGTCGAACTGGGTCTCCCGGAAGGTGGCCTTCACCCCGAGCTTCTCGGCCACGGCCTGGGCGATCTCGACGTCGTAGCCCGTGAGGTCGCCGGCACCTTCGGCGTGGAAGCTGAAGGGCTTGTAGGTACCCTCGGTTGCGATGACGATCTCGCCCTTGGACTTCACGTCGCTGAGCGACGTGTCCGCGCCGCCGGAGGCGGGAGCCTGTGAACCTCCGCCGCCGCAGGCCGTCAGGGCCAGTGCCAGTCCGGCAAGGGTGGCCGCAAGGGCGGAGCGGCGGGAATGGACACGGTTCATGGCGGGTACCTTCTTCTTCAGGCTGCGGCGTTGGCATTGCGGCGGCCGGATCCGGCTCCCGCTGCGCCACTGCGTGCAACGCATTGGCAGAGACCTTTTATTTCGCCATCATACGGGGGGTCAAAACGTGCCCTTAAAAAGGCTGAGTGGGGGCGGTCCCCAACGGCCGCCACCACTCATCCCCCCAATGTGTGATCCGGCAGGCGCCACAGCTGGTAAGCCAGGCAGCAACTGCTTTCACACATTCATGATTCTCTCACGGTCTAATGATTTTGTGAATCCCGGTCTGCTACCTTTCGGTAGATGACGTTCCGTGACCCCTGCGTTTGGCGGCATTCACGCGTGCCAGCCACACCATGACGAGGCCTGCGGTATAGAAAACCACCGCCCCGTTGTTCACGGCCGGCGCCGCCGGAAGCAGCTGGGGAGGCGCGAACTCAAGCCACAGACCGGCAACTGTGGTCACCGCCCCGGCCGCCATCAGGGCTGCCCCGGTCCTGACGAGCGGGGGCAGGCGTTCCTTGACAGTGCGGAGCAGTGCAGGCAGCAGTGCGATCGAGACATAGGCCAGGTAGCCCCTGGCCGCGGCCCAGTAGAACGGCAGCAGGGCCGCATTCCGGGTGCTGGCAGCGCCGGCGTCCCTGAAACGGACCGACGAGGACGACGGATCCATCATGAGGAAGATGGCCACCAGGGCAACGGAGAAAACCGCGAGCATGGCCAGCCCGGGGCGGCCGGCGATCATGCGGTGGGCGTCAGGGGCTCCGAACCCCTTCGTGACGCGGACCGCGATGAGGTAGATCGCCGCAAAAACAATCAGGCGCAGCACGACGTGGGCGATGTTGATGCCGCCGAGGGAACTGTCGATGGCCACGTAGAACTGTTCGATGCTCAGGACCGCTGCGGCCGTCGCCAGCAGGAAAATGAAGAACAGGGCCGGGTTGACCCCGCGCAGGGTGCTCGGGATCCTGGCCAGGGCGGCAGCCGCGCAAACCACCAGCGTTATCCAGGGGAGAATCTCGCTCATACCAGGTTCTCCCAGATTCTTTCTGTTTGATCCTGGTCCTGTTCCTGCCGCCTCAGGGTCTTACCGAGTGCCTGGAGGCGTTCCCCGGCCAGGGCTGTGAGGTCGCCGTCGCTGAGCCGGTCCAGCGCCGCCTGCCGTGCGCCGGGTGGCCAGCCGGCTTCGGTTTCGGTCACCAGGCCCGCGGCCACGAGTCCGCCTGCCGGTCCGACGCCGGCAGCCCGGGAGGTGGCGACGGCCAGTTCCGGGGCGAGCCGGTTGGCTGTCAGCTGTGCTGAGTAGTTCTGCGGGGCGATGCCGGTGGCGGCGGAAACGCGGTGGCGGAGTTCGCCGTCGTCGATTGCGTCCACCCAGTTTTTCACAGAGGTGGCGTGCGGCGGCGGGCTGAGCTCGGGCCAGCCGGTGGAGCCCGCCGGGCCAGTGGAGCCTGTGGGTGCGGTGCGGACAATGACCGCCCGCAGGAGGTCGACGGTGGCGATTTGGCTTACCAGTTCCTTGTCGGTAGGAGGGGTGGCGGAACTGGCGAGGTCGCTGTAGGTATCGAAAGTGGCCAGGGCGGCAACCGGATTGATGTTGTAGGCCCGGCTGATGCTCACGACTGTGGTCTCGGCAACCTTTCCCCGCACCATCTGCTGGGCGAGGGTGGTGCGCTTGACCCCTGAGACCCTGCAGACATCGGCCGTGCTGGTATCCGGTGCCACGCCACTAAGCCAGCGCTGGAATGCTTTGGCGGGGAGGGGCATGAAACGCTCTCTGCTGAACGAAGGTTTGACTCATACTAGCGGCGTTCGGCGGACAGCGGCCGGTGCTTCCGGCCGGCCCGGCCACTGGCCACCCAGATGAGTGCCAGGCCGATGACGAAGCAAAGGATGGACGTGTAGTTGACGACGAAGCGAAGGAATCCCAGCGCCGGCGGGACCACCGGGAACAGCAACGACAGGGGGATGGCGACGCTGCCCATGGCCAACAGCGCCGCGCTTATCCGGAGCAGGACGGGCAGCGGGCTCCTGACGGCCCTCAGCATCCCCGGGAGAATCGCGAGGCACACGTAGGCCGGGTAGGCGCGGCCGGCGGCACCGTAGTATTCGACGAGCAGGGCGTTGCGCTGGTCCTTGGCCGCCACGTCCGCCAGGCCCACGGAGGACCCGGAGGCGTCCATGAGGGCAAAGCACACCAGCAGCGCGGCCGAAATCACGCCCAGGGCAAGCATGCCGGCGCGTCCCCGGACCAGCTGGATTCCGCGGCTGTCCCCAAACCCGGCGGCAATCCGAAGGGCCAGGAAAAGGATGGCTCCGAAGATGATGAAGCGCAGCAGCAGGTTCGCGATATTTATTCCGCCCAGCAGGGTATCGATCGCCAGGTAGGGACCCCGGATGCTCAGCAGGATGGCCAGCGTCAGTAGCGCCAGAGCATAGAAGATGGACCGGTTCTTCCGGCGGACCAGGTTCGGGATCCGGCTCAGCGTTGCGGCGCCGGCCACGATCAGGGTGGTCCACTGCAGGATCTCAATCATCCGAGGTTCTTCCAGATCTGTTCGGTTTGTCGTTGGTCATGTTCCTGCCGCCGCAGGGTCTTGCCGAGTGCCTGGAGGCGGTCGCCGGCCAGAACGGTCAGTTGGCCGTCGGTCAGGCCGTCGAGTGCCGCCTGCCGTGCGCCGGCCGGCCAGCCGGCTTCGGTTTCGGTCACCAGGCCGGCGGCCACCAGTCCGCCTGCCGGTCCGACGCCGGCAGCCCGGGAGGTGGCGACGGCCAGTTCCGGGGCGAGCCGGTTGGCGGTCAGTTGTGCTGAGTAGTTTTGGGGGGCGACGCCGGTGGCAACGGAAACGCGGTGGCGGAGTTCGCCGTCGTCGATTGCGTCCACCCAGTTTTTCACAGAGGTGGCGTGCGGCGGCGGGCTGAGCTCGGGCGGTCCTGTGCCTCTGACCGTGCCCGCGTCCGGCTCGGTGCGGGCAATGATGGCGTGCAGCAGGTCCGCGGTGGCGATCTGGCTGACCAGTTCCTGCAGTGTCGGCGGGACCGGCGGCTCTGCCAGGTCCCGGTAAGGCTCGAAGGAGCCCAGCGCCGCCACCGGATTGACGTTGAAGGCCCGGCTGATCCCCACCACGGTTGCCTCGGCCACCTTGCCGCGGACCAGCTGTTGGGCCAGGGTGGTGCGCTTAACCCCTGAAGCCCTGGCCACATCAGCAACGCTGGCGTCCGGGGCGATGCCGTGCAGCCAGCGCTGGAAGGCCTTGGCGGGTAGGGGCATGGAACGCTCTCTGCTGACGGGCGGGGTGATGCGAAGTGGCGGCCCGCCGGCCTCGATTTTACCTAGCGCGCCGCTTCAACTATGCTAAGTGGTCGAACCCGCTGGTCCGTACACCCCCCAAGTCCGGACCAGCGGGTTCTTTCATGCCCGCCTGAGTTTTCGGGCGAAAACGGGCAGCGGTGAGAGGATGGATTGATGACTGCAACCCTTGTTGCGAAAGACCTTTCGGGCGGTCATGATCACCGCACCCTCTTCTCCGGGCTGTCCCTCACAGTGGCTCCCGGGGACGTTGTTGGCGTGGTCGGCGCCAACGGTGCGGGCAAGTCCACGCTGCTGCGGCTCCTTGCCGGCGTGGACCAGGCGCAGGACGGCACCGTCAGCCTCGCGCCCGCTGATGCCTTTGTGGGCTGGCTGCCGCAGGAGCACGAACGCGTCTCCGGCGAGACGGTTGCCGCCTACATCGCCCGCCGCACAGGCTGCGCCAAAGCCACCGCTGAGATGGAGTCCACGGCCGAGGCCCTCGGTTCGGGCGCACCCGGAGCGGACGATGCCTACTCGATGGCCTTTGACCGGTGGATGGCCTCAGGCGCCGCGGACCTGGACGAGCGGATAGCCCCCGTCCTCGCTGACCTGGGCCTGGACGTCGGCCCCGGCGCCGAAATGACCGGGCTGTCCGGTGGCCAGGCTGCGCGCGTGGCGCTCGCCGCCCTGCTGCTGAGCCGCTTCGACGTCGTGCTTTTGGACGAGCCCACCAACGATCTTGACCTGGACGGCCTGGCGAAGCTGGAAGCCTTCGTGCAGGGCCTTCGCGGCGGCGTGGTGCTGGTCTCCCACGACCGCGAGTTCCTCGCCCGCTGCGTGACCTCCATCGTGGAGCTGGACCTCGCCCAGAATTCGGTGGCCGTGTACGACGGCGGCTACGAAGCCTTCCTCGAGGAACGCGCCGTGGCCCGCCGGCACGCCCGCGAACGGTACGAGGAATTTGCCGCGACCAAGGCGGACCTGGTGTCCCGCGCCCGCACGCAGCGGGAATGGAGCTCCCAGGGCGTCCGGAACGCGATGCGGAAAAGCCCCGACAACGACAAAATCCGCCGTGCCGCCAGCACCGAGTCGTCCGAAAAGCAGGCGCAGAAGGTCCGGCAGATGGAATCGCGCATCGCCCGCCTGGACGTGGTGGAGGAACCCCGCAAGGAATGGCAGCTGCAGTTCAGCATCGGCCAGGCGCCGCGCTCCAGTTCCGTGGTGGCAACCCTGCGCGATGCGGTGGCGCGGCAGGGCAGCTTCACCCTGGGCCCGGTGAACCTGCAGCTCAACGCCGGTGAGCGGATCGGCATCACCGGGCCCAACGGCGCCGGCAAGTCGACGCTGCTGCGGCTGCTGCTGGGAACCCAGGAACCTGACTCAGGCGACGCCTCCCGCGGGGTGTCCGTGGCGGTCGGCGAAATCGACCAGGCCCGCGGCCTTCTGGCCGGACACTTGAAACTGGCGGACGCCGTCGAAGCCGTCCTGACCGATTACACGTCCGCCGAGGTCCGCACGCTGCTGGCGAAGTTCGGCCTCAAGGCCGACCACACCCCGCGCACGGTGGACTCGCTGTCGCCGGGGGAGCGGACCCGCGCCGCCCTGGCCCTGCTGCAGGCCCGGGGCGTGAACCTGCTGGTCCTGGACGAGCCCACCAACCATCTGGACCTCCCGGCGATCGAGCAGTTGGAGGAAGCACTGGACAGCTACGACGGCGCCCTGCTGCTGGTCACGCACGACCGGCGGCTGCTGGAAAACGTCCGCCTGGACGTGCGCTGGAACGTGGAGAACGGCGTCGTCACCGAACTGGCGGCAGGCAAGATGGAGCAGAACAGATGAGCATGGACGGCGTCGCCTGGCGGTCGCTTTACAACATCACCCGGGCCAAGAGCGGCTCCAGGCCCTTCTCCAAGGAGACCCTGAAGCGCGTCATGGGCTTCGCCCGGCCGCACCAGGGCAGGCTGATCGCCTTCGTGGCCGTGTCCGTCGCCATGGCCTTCCTGGCCGTGGCCACGCCGGTGCTGGCCGGCCAGGTGGTCAACACGATCGTCGCCCGCGCCGATGCCGGCGAGGTGATCCGCCTGGCGGCCCTGATCGCCGGCGTCGCGGTGGCCGAGGCGGCCCTGGGAATGGTGAGCCGCTGGCTCTCCTCCACCATCGGCGAGGGCGTCATCGTGGACCTTCGCACCAGGGTGTTCGACCACGTGCAGAGAATGCCCATCGCCTTCTTCACGCGCACCCGCACCGGCGCGCTGGTCAGCCGCCTGAACAACGACGTCATCGGGGCCCAGTCCGCCTTCGCGGGAACCCTGTCCGGTGTGGTCAGCAACGTGGTGGCCCTCATCCTCACCCTCGTGGTGATGCTGAATACCTCCTGGCTGGTCACCGTGCTGGCCATGATCCTGCTGCCGATCTTCCTCATCCCCGCCCGCCGGATGGGCTCCCGGCTGGCGGACCTGCGGCGCGAGGCGGCCGAGCACAACGCCGCCATGGGTACCCAGATGACCGAGCGCTTCTCCGCGCCCGGCGCCACCCTGGTCAAGCTCTTCGGACGGCCCGACGAGGAATCCCGCGAGTTCGCGCTCCGGGCCGGCAGGGTCCGCGACATCGGCGTGCGGACGGCCATGCTGCAGTTCACGTTCGTGACGGCGCTGACGCTCGTCTCCGCGCTGGCCCTCGCCCTGGTCTACGGCCTGGGCGGCTGGCTGGCCATCGGCGGCCAGCTCGCCCCGGGCGACGTCGTGGTGCTGGCGCTGCTGCTCACCCGCCTCTACGCGCCGCTCACCGCGCTGTCCAACGCCCGCGTGGAAATCATGAGCGCCCTGGTCAGCTTTGAACGGGTCTTCGAAATCCTGGACCTGGAGCCCCTCATCCAGGAAAAGCCCGGTGCGCTGGCGGTCCCGCCCGGGCCCGTGGCCGTGGAGTTCGACGACGTGCGCTTCTCCTACCCCTCGGCGGACAAGGTCTCGCTGGCTTCCCTGGAGGAGGTCTCCACGCTGGACACCCGCGGCGGCGAGGAGGTGCTGCACGGCATCAGCTTCCGGGTGGAACCCGGACAGACCGTCGCGCTCGTGGGGTCTTCCGGCGCCGGAAAGTCCACCGTGGCCCAGCTGCTGTCCCGGCTGTATGACGTCGACTCCGGCGCAGTGCGCCTCGGCGGCACCGCCCCGGCCTCCGGCCTGGACGTGCGCGACCTGACCTTCGATTCCATCCGCGCCACCCTCGGCATGGTCACCCAGGACGGGCACCTGTTCCACGAATCCATCGCCTCCAACCTGAGGCTGGCCCGCCCCGGGGCCACCGACGAGGACATGTGGGCCGTCCTGCGCCAGGCCCGGCTCGAAACCATGATCCGTTCCCTTCCCGACGGCCTGGAAACCGTGGTGGGGGAGCGCGGCTACCGGCTCTCCGGCGGCGAACGGCAGCGGCTCACCATCGCCCGGCTGCTGATCGCCCAGCCCCGCGTGGTCATCCTCGACGAAGCCACCGCCGCGCTGGACTCCACTAACGAAGCCGCCGTGCAGGCGGCGCTGGGCGCTGCGCTCGAGGGGCGCACCGCCGTCGTGATTGCGCACCGGCTCTCGACGATCCGTGCCGCTGACGCCATCCTGGTGGTGGAGGACGGCCAGATCGTGGAGCGCGGAACCCACACCGAGCTGCTGGCCGCGGACGGCCGCTACGCCGAGCTGTACCGGACCCAGTTCGCCGAGGCCACGGCCGTGGCGGAGGAAGCGGTTCCGGAGTACTGACTTCTTCTCATCGAGGGGTGAGATCTCGGCGCTTAGCCCGGCGCAAAGCGACGAGATCTCACGCTTCGGCGCCGCAGTTCGGAGTCAGCGCCCGGATTCCGCCAGGGCCGGAAGGATGTGGTCCGTGAGCAGCGGCGCCAGGTCGCCGGGCCATTCCGCCGCGAGGTCCAGCCACCGGATCTCGGCGATCTCCGCGGAGGGGTGCGCCACCCACGTGCCCGGTGCCGTGAAGACGGTGGCTTCGATTTCCGTGGCCGCCTCGTTGGCGGCGTCGGCCAGCCAGACGCCCATGAGGGTCAGTTCGCGGGGATCGACGGTGATGCCGACTTCCTCCTCGAGCTCCCGCGCCGCGGCCTGCACAGCGGTCTCGCCGGGCTCGGGCTTGCCGCCGGGATGCATGAACTTGTCCGTGCCGCGCTTGCGGACGGTCAGGAGCCGGCCTGCGGTGTCGTAGACACACACGGCGGAAACGATGATGCGGGGATTCACGGTTTCGAGCCTAGCCGGTTTGGTGCCGCCGTTGCGGGCAGCCGCCGCAGCACAGACTCCAGCAGGAGGTCCTTGCGGGGGCCGGCGACATCCCAGGCGTAGCTGAACTCGTCGTCGCCGTGGCGGACGTACGTGACCCGGTAGGTGTCCGGATCGCACCAGTGCCGGTCCTGGCTGGCCTCCGGCGAGAAGCTCATCCGGTGGAACGGCCGGCCGTCGGGAAACAGCATGTCCATGGCGTCCGGTGTGTCCGCGGGCCGGAGCAGGTAATCGCGGGTGGCCGGGCCGGTGAAGGTTTCGCCGTCCCCTGCTGGCAAACCGGCGGCGGGCCAGGCCACGGTCCCTTCCTCGTGGAAGCGGAGTCCGCCGTCGGCGTCGGGAGAAAAAATCACGACGCCGGTAAAGGTGCCGCGGGTGCCGGCGGCCCGGTCCAGCAGGGTCCGTTCCACGGTCCACCGCCCGGCACGGGGAACGTCGGCGGAGGAAGGGTCCGCCGGCAGGGTGCCCAGCAGATAGTCGCGGAGCCCGGGCGGGTGCTGCAGGTTCAAGTGCCCTCGATTGGAATCGAACCAACGACACCGGCTTTAGGAGAGCCGTGCTCTATCCACTGAGCTACGAGGGCGGGCGCCCGCCGCGGCCGGGTTTTGGACCGGCCCGTTCGGGCACGCTTACAAGCATACAAGGTGACGGCCCGTACTACGCTCTTGGCATGGCCGCCGCAGCTCAAGCCCCCGCCTTTCGGGAAACGTTCCTGCCAGACACCGCCTCCACACGGCAGTACATCGGGGCATGGGCGGTGCTCAGCGTCGTCCAGTATTTCGTGGCGGAGGCCGCGGTCATCGGGGCCTGGGCCGGACCTGGCCCCTACAGCCGGCGGACCGGCCTCATCAGCGACCTGGGTGCCCTCACCTGCGGGCTCTACAACGGCCGCAGCATCTGTTCGCCGCTGCACGTGCTCATGAATTCCTCCTTCGTGGTGCAGGGCCTGGGAATGCTGCTCGGCGCGCTGCTGCTGAGCTCGGCGCTGCTGCGCGTGGCCGCACGGGCCGGTGTCCGGGTGGCGGCAAACCATTCCGGGGAAGTGCCCTGGTATTCGGCGGTGGCGGCGCGGATCCTCACCGGGACGGCGGGCGCAGGAACGATCATCGTGGGGCTGGTCCCGGAGGACCTGGAGTCCGGCTGGCACTACGCCGGAGCCGTCATGTACTTCATCGCCGGGTCCCTGGCGCTGCTGCTGCTCGGCACGGTGTGGCTCCGGCAATCCCCGCTGGGCTGGTTTGTGCTGGCTTCCGGCGGGGTGTCCGCGGCCGCGCTTGTCACGGCGGCGGTCACCGGCCTGGACGTACCCGAGCCGGGAACCCTGGAGCGGCTGATGGGCTACCCCATCACCATCGGCCTCGCCGCCGCCGGCCTGGTCATCGCCCAGCGCGTCCGGCAGGAACGGCAGGCGCGCAAGGCCTTCGCCCGGGCGCAGGCGGCCCGGAGCGCCTAGGCTCCTTGATGCGTGGCGGTTTGTTGCGTGGCGGTTTTCTTCGACGCCCGGCGCCCCAGGAACACGGCGGCGCCGCCGGCGAGAAGGCTGGCCACGAACAGTACCCAGCCGGCCACGGTGAGGCCCGACGCCAAGGCGACCTGGCCGCCGTCGAGGTTTACAGCCGCGATCATGGAATCAATGGTGACGTTGCCCCACAGCCGGACCACCACGAACAGCAGCGGCAGCGCCCAGAGCGCCCAGCGCAGCGCCTTCCGGGCCACATTGGTGCCGATCAGCAGCAGCCAGGTGAAGCCGAAGATCAGCGGAAACAGGGTGCCCGCCGTCTTGTGGACGTAGTTGAGCTGGCCGCGGGCGTCCCCGTCCAGGGCCCGGCGGAGCTGCTCGGCGTAGCCGGTGTCGAACCCGCCGACCACGGAATCGGGCATGGCCAGCCCGCCGGACAGCTGCGTGAGCTGGTTCAGCGTGAGCAGGTGGACGTACCAGAACAGGAACAGGCTGGCCACCACGCCGGCAATGACAATCAGGTTGGCGTTGTTCTGCGCCTTCGCGGGAGTGCGGCCCGTGCCGGGGTTGATCACCGGTGGCAGGTGGTGCTGGGGTACCGCGGCCTTCGCGCCGTGCTTCTTGATCCGCTGTGCAGGTGTCTTGGCCATGCGTCCATTATCGCCCGTCGCAGTGCACAGGCCTGCTGTGCAGCGCATGCCCGGCGCCGATAGGGTGGGAACCGTGACGGAACTGGGCAGACACAAACTGGGCAAACACAGCGCAACCAACCTGAGCCCCGGGCTCGATGACTATGAGCTGGCGGCCCAACTGGTCCGGGAGGCCGGACAGCTGGCCCTGCTGATGCGGCAGGGCGGCCTCGACGCCCAGCGCAAGACCTCGATCTCCGACGTCGTCACCGCCGCGGACCACGCGGCCGAAGCGTATGTGCTGGAGCAGCTGCAGCGCTGCCGCCCGGACGACGGCGTCCTGGGCGAGGAAGGCGCCGCGGTGCACGGCAGCAGCGGGCGGACCTGGGTCATCGACCCGGTGGACGGCACCTACAACTTCCTCCAGGGCTCCACCTACTGGTGCTCAGCCATCGCCCTGAAGGACGAATCCGATGTGCTCCTCGGTGCCATTTTCCAGCCCGAGGAGGACAAGCTCTGGATCGGCGGCAAGCAACGCGCCACCACCCTCAACGGCGATCCCGTCACCACCTTCAAAGAGGACGGAACCAACCGCAACGCCGCAGACCTCTCCCACCTCGGCGCCGCCACCTACATCCACCCGCGCTGGCTCTCCGACCCGATGTGCGCCATGCCCTGGCACGCCGCCGCGACGTCGGCCGCCACGCTGCGGATGCTCGGATCCGGCTCGTGCGACCTCGGGCGGGTGGCAGACGGCCAGCTTGGCTGCTGGTTCCAGCACAGCTGCCCCGAATGGGACTGGCTCCCCGGGAAGGCGATCGTGACGGCGGCCGGCGGCGTCGCCGGGAGCGTCCGCGTCAACGGCCTGGAATGGTTCATGGCGGGAGGAACGACGGCGGTGCACCAGTTGCGTGCCGCCCTCGAGTCAGGCTCTGTCGACTAGGTTTTCGCTGGCTGGATCTGGCCGCGGAGCGAGTTTCGCGGGCCCAGGTCTCCGCTGCGCGCCGGGTTATCCACAGGGCGGATTCCAGTGTCAGCCCCACCGCCTAGACTTGTAGTCACCATGGATATGTTGTTTGACCCCTACGCTGACGGTCCGTTCAAGGCTGGTTCCCACACCGGTGCCAGCACCAGGTCGCGCCCCGAAACAGGGCTGATGACGCCCGCTTTCGGCGGCGGCCCGGGCGGATCCGCAGGCCGCCCGGTGGCTGGCCCGGCGGCCGGCCAGGCAGAAGGAGACCGGGCGGAGGAGCACGCCCGGCACCAGCTTCCTGACGCCGGGGCGCTGCTGGCGGGCCTGAACCCGCAGCAGGAGGAGGCGGTCAAACACTCCGGCAGCGCTCTCCTGATCGTGGCCGGAGCCGGCTCCGGCAAAACCCGCGTCCTCAGTAACCGGATCGCCTACCTGATCGCCACCAAGCGGGCCCACCACGGCGAGATCCTGGCCATCACGTTCACCAACAAGGCCGCCGCCGAAATGCGCGAACGCATCGAGGCCCTCGTGGGCGGCAGGGCCAAAGCCATGTGGATCTCCACGTTCCACTCGTCCTGCGTCCGGATCCTGCGGCGCGAGGCCGCCAACGTCGGCCTGAAATCCAACTTCTCCATCTACGACTCCGCCGACTCCCTGCGGCTGATCACGCTGGTGGCCAAGAACCTGGACCTGGACCCCAAGAAGTTCGCGCCCAAGGCCATCCAGCACAAGATCTCCGCGCTGAAGAACGAACTGATCGACGCCGATTCCTTCGCCTCAAGCGCCAACCACAAGGATCCCTTCCAAAGCGCCGTGGCCGACGTCTTCGCGGGCTACACCCAGCGGCTGCGCCAGGCCAACGCCATGGACTTCGATGACCTGATCGCCGAGACCGTGTACATGTTCAGGGCGTTCCCGGCGCTCGCAGACTCCTACCGGCGCCGGTTCCGGCACGTCCTGGTGGACGAATACCAGGACACCAACCACGCGCAGTACGTCCTCGTCCGGGAAATCGTCGGCGAGGGGCCGGGAGCGGCGGAACTCACCGTCGTCGGTGACTCGGACCAGTCGATCTACGCGTTCCGCGGCGCGGACATCCGCAACATCGTGGAGTTCGAGAAGGACTACCCCGACGCCCACACCATCAAGCTGGAGCAGAACTACCGCTCCACCCAAAACATCCTGACCGCGGCCAACTCCGTCATCTCCCGCAACCCCAACCGCCCCGAGAAAAGGCTGTGGACCGCGGAGGGGGAAGGCCACAAGATCATCGGCTACGTGGGCGAGAACGAGCACGACGAAGCCCAGTTCATCGCCAAGGAAATCGACCGGCTCCAGGACGAGGACAACCTCCGCCCCGGCGACGTCGCCATCTTCTACCGCACCAACGCCCAGTCGCGTTCCATTGAAGATGTCCTGGTGCGGGTCGGTCTGCCGTACAAGGTGGTGGGCGGCACCAGGTTCTACGAACGCAAGGAAATCAAGGACGCCCTGGCGTACCTGCGCGTGCTGGTCAACCCGGACGACGACGTCAACCTCCGCCGTGTCCTCAACGAACCCAAGCGCGGCATCGGTGACCGGGCCGAGGGTGCCGTTGCCGCCCTGGCCGAGCGGGAACGCACCTCCTTCATCGCAGCTGCCCGCCGCGCCGACCAGGCGCCAGGCATGGCCACCCGCTCCGTCAACGCGGTGCTCGGTTTCGTGAAGCTTTTGGACGACCTCGCCGAGGTCGCCGCAGGCTCCGGGGCCACTGCTGCGCTGGTAGCCGTTCTGGAACAGACCGGCTACCTCGCCACACTGCGCTCCAGCAACGATCCGCAGGACGAGTCACGGGTGGAGAACCTCGCCGAGCTTGTCGCCGTCGTGCGTGAATACGAGCAGGAGAACCCCGAAGGGAGCCTCGAGGCCTTCCTGGAACAGGTTTCGCTCGTGGCCGACGCCGACCAGATTCCGGACGCCCCAGGGGCTGACATCGACGCCGCCGTGGCGGAGGCCAAGCGGCTGGGCGTGGTCACGCTCATGACCCTGCACACGGCCAAGGGCCTCGAATTCCCCGTGGTGTTCCTGACCGGCATGGAGCACGGGCTCTTCCCGCACCAGCGTTCCGCCACAGACCCCAAGGAACTGGCGGAGGAGCGCCGGCTCGCCTACGTGGGACTGACGCGTGCCCGGAAGCGCCTCTACGTCACGCGCTCCGAGGTCCGCAGCATGTGGGGGCAAAGCCAGTACAACCCGGCCAGCCAGTTCCTGGAGGAAATTCCGTCCGAGCTCGTCGAATGGAAGCGCGAGGGCACCAGCCGGCAGGTCGGGGGCTGGGGGAGCGGAGCCGCCATCGGATCGAGCCGTTACAGCGGAACATTCTGGGGTGCCGGAACGGCCCGCGGCAACCGTGCGGATTCCTCGGCGGGCTTCAACGCCGACGTCCCTGCCGCCGTCGCGAAAAACCGCGTGCAACCGCAGAAGGAAGTTATTGCCGTCAGCGTGGGGGACATGGTCAACCACACCAGCTTCGGCAACGGCACCGTGCTCGCCGTTGAAGGCGCCGGGGACAAGACCGTAGCGAAGGTGAAGTTCGACGTCGGCGAGAAGCGGCTGCTGCTCCGGTACGCGCCGCTGACCAAGATCGACGCCTGACCGTGCCGGTGCGGCGCCTGAAACGCGTTGCTGCCGGCCTGCCGCCGGCGCTGCTGTTCGCGCTGGCCCTGTTCTCAATGACCCTGGCGGGCTGTTCGGTTACCGTCGCGGATCCGGAGTACACACCGCCGCCACCGCTGCCCGCCCTGGAGCAGCTGAACCAGGCGCCGCTCACAGACCCCGCCGCGTTTGCCGCCGGGGAGGACGTGCTGGCGTTCGTCACCGCGGACCGGAACGTGGTGTGTGCACTGACGTCCGCCAGGGGGCCGCACGTCAACCTGCCCTACGAAACCAACAACTTCAGCGATCCCGGCAATGCGAAACTCGCCACCGTGCCCGTGGCGCACTGCGAGCTCGCGGTGTATCCGGCGCCGGCAGCCGCGGACAGTGGTGACGACTGCTCCGGGACCGGACTCGGCTATCTGGGCGGCTCGGCACTCCTGACCCCTAACCGGGCACGGTACGGGGAATGCCGGTCCGGCGTCACGCAGATGGAGGCCGAGTACGGGCCAAAGGGAACACCCGACGGGCCCGTCTCCAGGTTTCCCGTCCTGCCCGATGGCGGCAACCTCGAACGGAACGGTTTGCGGTGCTCTGCATACCGCTCCGGGGTGGCCTGCGGCAACGTCTCAGGCGGCGTCGGTTTCTTTATCAGCCGGGATCATTACGAACTCATCTCCGGGAACGGCAAAAACGTCCAAACGGCGCCCGCGAAGGTCCCAAAAACCCCGTAATCCCGGGGTTTTTCTACCGTCCATAGAATAGTGTCCTTACTCACAGAACAGGTAGTCTGGAACGGGCCGGTCCCTCCAAAGGACTAGAGTTCCCAAAGGAGCATTGCGCCGCGTGGCTCGTTTCCGGACCTGCCGCGGGGCGCGTTAATTCCGCAGCCCGGTCCGCACCTTTTGGTGTTGCCCGGCTGTACAGAAACTACTTCGACGTAGAAGGACACTAAACCGTGGACCTGTTTGAATATCAGGCGCGCGATATGTTCGAAGCGCACGGTGTACCCGTGCTCGCCGGCATCGTGGCGCACACCCCTGAAGAAGCAAAGGCAGCTGCCGAGAAGATCGGCGGCGTAACTGTCGTCAAGGCACAGGTTAAGGTCGGAGGCCGCGGCAAGGCCGGCGGCGTCAAGGTTGCCAAGTCCGCCGATGAGGCACTTGAGCACTCCACCAACATCCTGGGCATGGACATCAAGGGCCACACCGTCAACAAGGTGATGATCGCCCAGGGTGCGGACATCGCCGAGGAATACTACTTCTCCGTCCTTCTGGACCGGGCCAACCGCAACTACCTGGCCATGTGCTCGGTTGAAGGCGGCATGGAGATCGAGCAGCTCGCTGTTGAGCGTCCCGACGCCCTGGCCAAGGTAGCCATCGACCCCGCCGTGGGCATCGACCAGGCCAAGGCTGACGAAATCGTCGCTGCGGCCGGCTTCGCTGAAGAACTGCGCGGCAAGGTCGCCGGCGTCATTCTGAAGCTCTGGGACGTCTTCAAGAAGGAAGACGCCACCCTCGTGGAGGTCAACCCGCTGGTCAAGACCGGCGCGGGCGAGATCGTCGCCCTCGACGGCAAGGTCACGCTCGACGAGAACGCCGAATTCCGCCACCCCAAGCACGCCCAGCTTGAGGACAAGGAATCCGCAGACCCGCTCGAGGCCAAGGCCAAGGCGCAGGACCTGAACTACGTCAAGCTGGACGGTGAAGTCGGCATCATCGGTAACGGTGCAGGCCTCGTCATGTCCACCCTGGACGTTGTCGCCTACGCCGGCGAGAACCACGGCAACGTCAAGCCCGCCAACTTCCTGGACATCGGCGGCGGAGCCTCCGCCGAGGTCATGGCTGCAGGCCTCGACGTCATCCTCGGCGACGCACAGGTCAAGTCCGTGTTCGTGAACGTCTTCGGCGGCATCACCGCCTGTGACGCCGTCGCCAAGGGCATCGTCGGCGCCCTGGCCGAGCTGGGCCACAACGCCAACAAGCCGCTGGTCGTCCGCCTCGACGGCAACAACGTTGAGGAAGGCCGCCGCATCCTGGCCGAGGCCAACCACCCGCTGGTTACCCTGGCCGCCACCATGGACGAGGGCGCCGACAAGGCCGCCGAGCTCGCCAACGCAGCTAAGTAAAGGGACGCACCATGTCTATCTATCTGAACAAGGATTCCAAGGTCATCGTCCAGGGCATCACCGGCGGCGAAGGCACCAAGCACACCGCCCTGATGCTGAAGGCCGGCACCAACATTGTGGGCGGCGTCAACGCCCGCAAGGCCGGTACCACTGTCCTGCACGGCGACACCGAAATCAACGTCTTCGGCACCGTCAAGGAAGCCATGGCTGAAACCGGCGCCGACGTCTCCATCGTCTTCGTGCCGCCGGCATTCACCAAGAACGCCGTTGTTGAAGCCATCGAGGCCGGCATCGGACTTGTCGTCGTCATCACCGAAGGCGTGCCGGTCCAGGATTCCGCCGAGTTCTGGGCACTGGCCCAGTCCACGGTTGACGCTGACGGCAACCAGGTCACCCGCATCATCGGACCGAACTGCCCCGGCATCATCACCCCCGGCGAGGCACTGGTTGGCATTACGCCGAACAACATCACGGGCAAGGGCCCCATCGGCCTCGTGTCCAAGTCCGGCACGCTGACCTACCAGATGATGTACGAACTGCGCGACCTCGGCTTCTCCACTGCCATCGGCATCGGCGGTGACCCCATCATCGGCACCACCCACATCGACGCCTTGGCTGCGTTCGAAGCTGACCCGGAGACCAAGGCCATCGTGATGATCGGCGAAATCGGCGGCGACGCCGAAGAGCGTGCCGCCGACTTCATCAAGGCCAACGTCACCAAGCCGGTCGTCGGCTACGTGGCAGGCTTCACCGCGCCGGAAGGCAAGACGATGGGCCACGCAGGCGCCATCGTCTCCGGTTCCGCCGGTACGGCCCAGGCCAAGAAGGAAGCCCTCGAGGCTGCCGGCGTAAAGGTCGGCAAGACGCCGTCCGAGACCGCCAAGCTGCTGCGCGAGGTCTTCGCAGCGCTGTAACGCGCACCCCAGACAACGCGGGGTCACTCCCAGCCCGATCCACCCCCCGGATTGGGCGAGGAGTGACCCCGCGTTTCTTTTTAACCCCTTGCCACGAGGTACGTGGAGGCCTATCGTTGTTATCAACCTAATGGTTGATAAACAGTTCGATTGATAACGAAGCCAGGTTAGAAGCAGTGGATTCCAGCAATGACGACGACCTTCTGAACGCGGCCTTCCTGGCCCTGTCGGATCCGGTCCGCCGCCGCCTCATTTCCCGGCTCAGCCGGGGACCTGCCACCGTCAATGAGCTGGCCGAACCCTTCGCGATCTCCAAGCAGGCGGTCTCGAAGCATATCCAGGTCCTGGAGCAGGCGCAGCTGGTCACGCGGAGCCGTGACGCGCAGCGCCGGCCCGTCCACCTGAATCCCGCACGGCTTGAGGTGCTCACCGCGTGGATCGACCAGTACCGGCTGGTCCGCGAAGCGCAGTTCCGGGACCTCGATGCCGTACTCCGCAACAAGACCGCCTCCGGCGGCAGCACCAGTTCAAAGGACCGACCATGAGCAACGCCCTTAAACTCACCGTCCCTGACGGCGTCCCGTTCATCGATTTCGAGCGGGAGTTCGATTTTCCGGTGGCGGAGGTCTTCCGTGCCCATCGCGAGCCCGAACTCATCACGCAGTGGCTGGGCCCGCGCGGCACCAACGTGGACATCGACCACTACGACTTCCGTTCCGGCGGCAGCTACCTGTACAACCACACCGGTCCCGACGGCGTGACCTACGCCTTCAGCGGCATCTTCCACACAGTCCGCGAGAACGAGTTCGCCATCCAGACCTTCGAGTTCAGCGGCTATCCGGACGTCGTCAGCATCGAATTCATGCACTTCGAGGACCTCGGCGGAAACCGGTGCCGGCTGCGGGGCCATTCCGTCTACCCCACCATGGAAGCACGCGACGGCATGGCCCAGTCCGGAATGGAAGGCGGCATGACAGACGGCTACGAGCGGCTCGACGAACTGCTGGCCACATAGGCAGCACAACCTAGCTTCCGACGGCGGCCGGTGACCTTTACGTTGAAGGC